>CAMWXA010000198.1 GCA_947178035.1 uncultured Lachnospiraceae bacterium
GTGTAGTATGTGCGATTCCCATGTTGGTCTTAATTATCGGTACAGGTATCTATCTGACTGTCCGAACCAGGTTTTTTCAGATTACGCGCGCAAGTCATGTAAGCTCGAAAACCATTGGAGGCGTATTCAAAAAGGAAAGCGGTGTCACAAACTCCAAAGAAAAGGCATCCATCTCACAATTTCAGGCACTGTGTACTGCGCTTGCCGCGACAATCGGTGTCGGCAATATCGCAGGTGTGGCTGCTGCAATTGCTGCCGGAGGCCCCGGCGCCATCTTCTGGATGTGGCTGTCTGCTTTTTTTGGAATGATGACAAACTATTCCGAAAATGTGCTCGGTATTTATTACCGCCGAAAAAACAGCCACGACGAATGGTGCGGCGGTGCCATGTACTACTTAAGAGATGGTCTTGGCTCTAAGAAAGGCTGCTCCGGTATCGGAAAAATACTGGCCATACTGTTCTCCATCTTCTGCGTCCTCGCCTCATTTGGTATCGGAAATATGAGTCAGGTAAACACGATCTCCGGCAATATTACCTCTGTATTCCCCATAGCCGCTCTTGACAGGGAAATTCTGATTGGTTCTGCTGAAATCAACCTGTATGCGCTGATTGTCGGCCTGCTGCTCATGCTTCTTGCCGGGCTGGTGATTGTCGGCGGCATCAAGAGAATTGCACAGGTTACGGAGAAATTTGTGCCATTTATGGCGTGTGCATACATATTGGGCGCTCTGATCGTATTTTTTATGAATCTTGGAAAAATCGGCGAAGTATTTGGCGCAATCTTCTCTTTTGCTTTCGGCTTTCGGGCAATCGGCGGCGCAGCGATTGGTCTGGCTGTCAAAAATGCAGCCACCTGGGGCTTTAAGCGCGGTGTTTTCTCCAACGAAGCAGGCCTTGGCTCCTCCGTAATGGTTCACTCCGCGTCAAATGTTATCGAACCTGTGCGGCAAGGTATGTGGGGAATCTTCGAAGTGTTTGCAGATACCATCGTGGTGTGCACACTCACTGCCTTCTCCATCCTCTCAACAGGTCTCATTGACCTGCATACGGGTGAGATGCTCTCTGCGAATGAACAGACTGCACTTGTGAGTGAAGCTTTCGGAACGATATTTAACTTTGGCGGTGTGAATATTGGCGGCGCCTTTATCGCCATTGCAATTTTGCTTTTTGCCTTCTCTACAGTGCTTGGCTGGAGCTACTATGGCACGAAGGCATGGGAGTTTTTGTTTGGCACAAAGGCTACTATTATTTACAAGATTGTGTTTGTGGTATTTATCGTGTTTGGTGCCACCATGAATCTCGACCTTGCGTGGGATATCTCCGATACCTTTAACGGACTGATGGCAATTCCAAACCTAATCGGCGTGCTGACGCTCTCAGGTACCATCATTAAGATTACAAACAACTATCTTGCGCGCACTTTTAAGAATTCAAAAGAAAAACCGATGCTCTCTGCATTTGAAGACATTCAGGCCGAGCAGGAGCGCAAATTAAGATCACAAAAATAAAAGAAAAAGAGCAGGCAGTCCTGCTCCTTTTTCTTTTATGCTATTTCGTGACAATGATACCCTGCCTGTATGCAGTGAGCAAAAGCTCCAGGTCATGGATGGTCTCTTTGATCTCATTGCCGTTATCTGTATCCTTGACCATCACACGCTCTGCTTCCATCTCAAAAAAGTTGGACGATGACTCGATGTCCTTATCTTCCTCCAGTACTTTTGCGATACTCTCAAAAGGCTGGTGCGCCTTCAGCCGCATGCCGTGTGAATTATAGATCAGTGTGTAGCCTGCAATGCCTGTCGTCTTCTGATATGCGCGGCAGAAGCCGCCATCTATCACAATCAGACGGTTGTTTGCCTTCAACGGCGACTCTCCCTTAGACACCTTGATCGGCGTGTGCCCATTGATAATGTGGGAGATAGAACCATCCAATCCAAATTCGTGCAGTATTTTGATGCAATATTTTTCCTGCTGATAATAGCGGTAATATGGATTTTTCGGTTCATTGTAGGTACTTTCATCCGTCACAAAGGTCCGCTCAAAGGTCTTCATCGTCCTGCCGGCCAGCGGAGATTTTTTCCCACACCATAAATACCACATAAAATCGACATCGGACTGGTTAAAATTTCCAAAAAATGCACGTCTTGCCACCTTTGCAGCATAATCCATGTATTCCTTTCCCTTATAATCCTTCCCGTCAAGCTTCATGCAGGCAAACTCTCCATCTTCTGTCATGGGAATACAGCCGTGGAACAGGAGATTCCCATTGTAGCACATGTATGTGCTGCCTTTTTCGTACAAAAACCGGACATGCTTCCTGAGCATATGGCTGTTGACAAATGCCGCCCTGAGGTCGTCTATAACATGCTGCTCCTCTTTTGAGAGTGCGTAGGGTTCACTCTCTTGTAACGTCGGAAAATAGCTGTCATTCAATTCGTACTCCTGATCCCCGATTCGTACAGTACCGCGCTGTTTGTCAATCTTGTCAAGCAAAAGTCTGTCCACCATATCATACTCGGGATGACGCATGATAATCTGTCCTTCCAGTTTAAACAAGATTACAGAAATCGCCTTGAGAGCCGCATCCATGGGCTTCATAGCCGGATATGTCTGCTCCGCAAACAGCGTCAGGGAGCGCAGACTGATCGCATACGTATTTTCGAGAATTTCAATATTATCGTATTTGAGATTATTTCTGAGGACATTGGCAATACACGCCTCGTTCCCACATGCGGCCCCCATCCACAGAATATCGTGATTTCCCCACTCGATATCCACAGAATGGTGCGTGATCAGCAAATCCATGATTTTGTCCGCATTGGGCCCCCTGTCATAGATATCTCCCACGATATGAAGATGGTCTACCGCAAGCCGCTTGATCAGCCTGCTAAGTGCCTCTATAAACGCGTCTGCACTGTCAATGTCAATGATCGTATCCAATATCTTTTCGTGATAGACATACTGGTTGTTGTCCTCGTCCTGCTGTGCATGCAGAAGCTCATCGATAATGTAACTAAACTCCGAAGGCAGTGCCTTTCTGACCTTGGAACGCGTGTATTTTGAGGACAGAAACTTGGCGAGCTCTGTCAGGTTTTTCAGGTTTATCTTATACCAGTATGGTGTCACTGCATTCTGTTTTTTTAATCGTTTGAGCTTCTCTGTCGGATAGTACACAAGTGTACAGATTTCCTGCCGCTCACGCGGAGTCATGCGGCCGGCAAAGATCATGTCAACCTTTTCCTTGATGACGCCTGCTGCATTGTTCATGATGTGATAGAACGCTTCATACTCGCCGTGGATATCACTCATAAAATGCTCTGTGCCCTTGGGCAGATTTAAAATCGCCTTCAGATTGATAATTTCGCGGCATACTGATGGTATCGACGGATATTTCGCTGCCAGCAGTTTCAAATATTTTAGCTTCTCATCGGTTAAATCCATATTTTACCTTTCCTTTACCACGCTTCCGCCTTTTCCAACTGTGTCGCAGCCTGCAAAACTCAATTGCTCTCCCAGAACACTGTGAATCCCTTTCTTGTTGTATGAGTAAAGCAGGAATCCGGAACATCTGTTTGCATCAAGTTGATCAAAGTCGGTCTCATTCTCCTTTTTATGGTATCTGCTCAACTGATACTGTGCACTCGGATCCTTTGCAAGCGCCTCCTCAAACTTCTTGATATTGATGTGCTCTGCGACACGGCGCTCCAGGTCTGATTTCGCATTTGCCAGCTGACTCTCCACTTCGGATGCCATGTCCCTGTATTCTTTCATCTGCCTCGAAAGCTGTTCTTGCGCATCCGAACCAGAATTCCCATAACCAGGAGTATAGATATCCTGTCCGGACAGGTCGAACACTCTGTCGTCGTGCATCATATAAGTGCCGATTGCTGCCTCTATGGTATTGGCACGCGCACCGGCATAGCTGTCTTTATATTTTGTGTTCTGTGAGATATTATCTGCCGCAGCAATACTTCCTATGCGGGACACCCGCTGCAGGACCATTTCCCGTCTTCTATTCACTTGTGCCACCTCCTTGTGACTTGTACTTCAATTGTGCCAGTACATTCGTAAAATCCGTTTTACATGTATAAAGATGTATATCTATATATATCGGTTGATTTTTCTCATTCTTTAATCCAAAAAACTATATTCCATATTTCATTTATTTGTGCTATACTCTAACTAAATACATGATACACATGCAGTAAAGAAGTAAAAAGGAAAGAGAAAAGAGGAATCAATATGTTTACGGAACAAAAATTAGAGCAGCACTATGCATCCATTCCATCGGATGCACTTCACATCATTCGCGACGAATACAAGTGGGCACTTGAAGAATGCGGTGTGCACAATGAAGAACAAATCAAATACATAGAAAAGACGCTCAGCCTGAGAGGCGAAAGCCTGGCTGTGCGCCTGAACCGCAAAATTCTGTTTCTGTGCAAATGTGGCCAGAGTCGTATTGTCACAACAAATGTTCCAGAGGATCAGATCAAAATGTTTATCTTTGAGCAGTACAAGGTAGTCTGTCCAAAGTGCAGAAGCGCAAACATGTACACCTGGAAGTATATGGACTGACGATTAAAATGTGTCTGCTTCAGGCAGGTAAAACGGCAGCGGAAACCAGCCTGCAGGCGCATTTTTTATTTTGCCCTGAACGCCCTTACACTGTTCTACAAAGCACAGGTTCGTTGTCAATAGCCGGACAAGCTCCAATGCTTCGAGAACTACATCCGCCGCCTTGTCTGTGCGCGATACGCGGATCTTATCTGCGGTGACAGACAATCGATACTTTTCCACGATGCCTCTCTGCGCGTCCCTCACGCCCAGCACATAATCACTTATGGCAAGCGTGCCATACCGTTGTTTCCAGTTGAGCAAAAATTCAAGCACTGCCTCATAATCAAGGATCTTAATCTGATGTGACATGGACGCATTGCAGTAATCGCACACTTTTTCAAGCCACACGATCTTGTCTGTCTCATCCATCCCCACATTGATGCCAATCTGCTCCATCGCAAAATCCATCATCAGATCGTACAAAATTCTTGGGAACTCCTGAATGTCCTCAACCGCAAACTCTGAGATACATTTCCCATCTTCTGATAAATCTACATATCCAACAGGTTTCCCATCTCTTAGGACAGTGTACGCCGCCGCATGATAACTCTGCAGGCAGAGCCAGAAATCCTCCCGTGAACGCGCCCTCACATGACTGTGCCGCTCATACAGCGCATACAGCCAGTCGAGATGCACGCTCTGCTCCCCGAGCTCCTCAAAGTGGTATACTGGTGACGCCATATAGGCCTCGTCATAAATCTGGGCACAACTATGTCTGATATTCCCTGTTTCCACCTGAAAACTATAGCGAATGCCTGCGCGCTCGAAACCATAATGCTGGTATCTGTGACGTTCTCCATTCAGAATCATCAGCGCACAACCCTGCTTTTGTGCATCCTCCTCAACCCTTTTCATGAGCTCGATCATATATCCTCTCCCTCTGGCATTCGGATGCACGGAAACCGTTCCTACATATGCAGCCTTAACTGCACTGCTGCTTTCCCCTTGCAGTCTCAGAGTCACAGGATAGGTGTCAATCAAGGCCTTAATTTTGTTTTCTTCTTTTATTAAATGGTGCGTTGGAATGTGTAACCGCCTGGGTGCATATGCTTTGGGCAAAAGATCGGCAAAATCAGTACTACTGTAAGCCATGCTGAACACCATATTGGCAAAATCCAAAATTTTCTCTGTTTTCTGGATGCAGTCGTTCTCACTGCCATCCACATCAAATTGTTCCCGGCAGTATTCCCATTCTATATTTTCCATATCTATTCCGTGTCAACCCTCTTTACAGCCTTAGGTCTTACCAATGCCTTATGCTTTGCCACAGCCTTGGGCCTGTCCCTTTCAGATGCCTCCTGCTCCTTTGCCGCTTCCTCTGTAACTGGAAAAATGTCTTCCAATCTGGTATCTGCATAGCAGAGTGAGCAGTGTCCATTAATCACCGCACCATTGTTTACCTTGATCGTCTTTGCCTTGATATCGCTGTCCAGGATTGCCTTATCACCGACGATGATACCTTCCCTGATATCAATTTTTCCCTGTACCGCACCTTCCACCACAAGATTCTCCGCGGCAATATCGCCAAGAATTACTGTGTTCTCACGCACTGCCGCCCCCTGTGTACACGCAATCTGCCCAACGATAAAAGAATCTGCCGCATAGAGCTCATTGGCCCTGATATTTCCTGTGACATCTCCTGATACATTGACCCGGCTGTCGGAGTTGATATCACCATTGACTTCCCCATACATTTCGAGCTTTCCCTCTATCGTAATATTACCATTTATAACAGTTCCCTTTGGAATAATCGCAGTCTGTGTATTGCTTGTTGTTCCAAAATTATCCATTACATGAAACCTCCTAATATTCAATTCATTCTATCTATATTATTATATTAAATCCCATTTGACTCCAAAAATCAATAGCATTTCAAACTTTCCAAACTGTACCTTTAAAAAATATCCAAATTGTCCATTTCTAAAATGTCACTTTGCGCTATACTGTAAGACATAACAATGCAAAGTAGTTTGCAGTCAACGAGGAGGAACTATTATGAACCAAAAAAATGCAACAGTCTACAAAATTGCCCTGACGGGTCTAATCGCAGCATTATCCTATGTGGTTTTCACTTTCCTGCAGATCAAAATCATGATCCCTGGCACAGAGAGCGCCACAAGCATCCATCTTGGAAATGCAGTGTGTGTGCTTGGTGCCTTGCTGCTCGGCGGTCCGCTGGGCGGAATCGGTGGCGCTATCGGCATGACAATCGGTGATTTGTTTGATCCGATATACATTACGTCTGCCCCTAAAACATTTGTTCTAAAACTCTGCATTGGTCTTGTCACCGGATTCGTCGCGCACAGACTCGGCAAATTGTCTGTCTGCCAGGCCAGAAAAGCTTTCAGATGGTCCCTGATCGCAGCCATCTGCGGCCTGGGCTTTAATATGGTTTTTGACCCACTGTTTAGCTACTGCTATAAACTTATCGTGCTTGGAAAGCCAATGGCAGAACTGACGCTGCTGCCAAATATCGCAGCAACCACCATCAACGCTGTTACTTCCACGATCGTATCCGTTGCCGCATACAGTGCACTTCGCCCTGCACTCAAAAAGGCAGGCCTGCTTCCCACTATCGGTAAATCCACAAAGGACTCTGCTTCCATGCAGGAAAAAAATGCTGCCTGATGGCAGCATTTTTTATAATTGAAATACTTCAATATTTTGTGCAAGTCCTTTGGAAGTATTCACAATTCTGTCAACTTCCCCTCTGCACTCTGATACAATATAACTTAACTCCTGCATGGAAGCAGAGGTCTCCTGGGTGTTCGCTGCATTTTGTTCTGCAATGGCAGCAAGATTCTGGACTGCATTGAGCACGTCTGACTTGAGATCGTTCAACTTATCAATCTCACCTCTGATATTGTCCACAGCACCGCTTACTTCACCAATCTCGTAATTCAGACTGTCAAATACAGTCTTCGTTCTTCCAAGCTCTTCCCCTTGCTTGTCCATCGCCTCTGTGACATTTTTCATGGTATCCACTGTCGTGTTAGAGTTTGTGATCAGCATCGCGATAATTCCTGTAATACGGCTTGCGGACTCAGCAGACTGCTCCGCCAGCTTTCGAATCTCATCCGCCACAACCGCAAAGCCCTTGCCATGCTCACCTGCACGCGCCGCCTCGATGCTGGCATTGAGGGATAACAGATTCGTCTGGTCTGCAATGTCTGTGATGACATCTGCTGCAGTCTGAATCTCCTGCGCCGACTGATTCGTCATATTGGTCTGCTCAAATACTACATCAAATGCATCCTTTGTATCATTGCTGGTCCTGAGCAGCTCCTCGAGTGTATTCTCAACGCTTCTGTTGTAGTCGCGCATTTTATCCGTATTCCCCACAAGCCGCTCCACATTCTGTGCAGTTATGTCAACAGCATCACCCATATATTGAATC
>CAMWXA010000199.1 GCA_947178035.1 uncultured Lachnospiraceae bacterium
GTGCCGGACATCTTGATGGTCCGCTCCACCTTTGCGTTGCCCCGCTTCATTGTCCTTCTGTAAAAATATGCGGTCTCCCCGATGGCTGCTGCTGCAAGAATCCCTGCACCAGCCACCGCTTTTTTCACTATTCCCATTGTCTACGCCTCCACACTGATCTCTTAATTATTTCTTATCCGTCTTCTTTTTCTCTTCCTTCTTAGCTTCCTTGAGCTCTTTCTTGATTTCCTTTTTCTTCCGCTGAATGATGTCGTTCAATTTCAGCGCCTTGTCAATGTTTCCTTCCACTCTCAGCTTCTGTGTCGTAAACGCCCAGACCGGGTCCATCTGCCCTTCTGCAATCTTTCGAAATACCTCCGGTGTGCTGATAAACATCGCATCCCTGTCATGATACTCGTACGGCTCCACATAGAGCACGCCGTCCCTGACCTCCACATAGAACGCGCCGCCGGCTTCCTCGTCCTCAATGTTGAACTGATATGCCAGATGCTCCTTGATGTCGCTCACATCGGCTCCCATAAATTTCCCCTTAATCTCATAAAAAAAATCTGCGTATGTCATGTCTTTCCTCCATCATCATTCAAAAAAATCATTGTAACCTGCATCGGACCGCGGCGAGTGCATTTCGACATTTTTCGACCGCCAGTCGACTTTATTTACTTTATCCTATCATATTTTTCGACCGTCGGTCAAGTGCATTTTCCCCCAATTTAAATATAATTTTTGTTCTTTTTTTAATACTATTTACAATTGTTCCCGCAATGCAATTGTGCTATACTTTACTTAACTATCTGTACTATTTGCGTTTCCTATAACTTATCATCAACTTATCATCATAAGAAAGGTGGCATCATCCATGCCCGACACAAAAAAGAATGAGAAAAAGTATCATCTGATTCTGGACGCACTCCAGCTGCTCCTGGAAGAAAAGAAAATACAGAACATCTCCGTCAGCGAGATTGCCCAGAAGGCAGGCATCGGAAAGGGAAGCATCTACTACTATTTTCCCTCGAAAGACGCAATCCTCGACGCACTCATTGAGCGCAGCTACGAGCAGCCGCTTCTCACTGCGAAGAATCTTGCCGCACAGACGGAAATCTCCCCGTTTACGCGCATGGCCATGCTGTTTCAGGCGTGCCAGAATTCCTCGATCGCTTTCATCAAGCAGAATGACAGCTCCTCAGACAACACAAGCGCACAGGATCTGGCATTCTTACACCAGAAATACCTCACGCATGTCGTGTCCGAGCTAAAGCCCGCTCTGACAGAGATCATAAAGCAGGGCATCGAGAACGGGGACATCCATTTTGACTATCCGGCTGCCCTCGCGGAAATTGTGTTGATCATCATCACCGTAAAACTGGACAATTCCCTGCTTCCCACCACTCCCGCGGAAACAGATGATACGCTGCGGGGACTCATTTCACTTCTCGAAAAGGGAACAGAAGTCGCTCCCGGAACACTCAGTTACCTTTCCCTGACTTCCTATATAAAATAAAAAAATCGGGCGTGCCCGATTTTTTTATTTTCTTATAATGTTGCTTTCCGCAGTTTTTTCACCAGATACACAAACTCATCCTTGTATTCGTCCGCATCTGTGTCCACTTTTTTGAGCAGATCAAGGACATTCTCAAACGAAGCGGTTCCTTTATATTCGCTGTCCCTCAGCATCAACCCAAACTCCGCAACCGCTGCCGCAAAGTAAAAATCCTCCGACGGCCCGCCTGTATAATCCTCCTCCGTAACCGGATATTCTCTCAAAAGACTTTCGTCCGCATCGGGCTCTTTGTAACGAATTTTCAGATTCAGCCACTCGCCATTTCTGACGCCAGTGTCATTTTTGTTGTCCTGATACTTCAATACTGTCTCTGGTATTTCCTGCCTGGAATCCACTGGAATAATCTCATAAAGTGCTGTCACCATATGACCCGCTCCGATTTCCCCCGCGTCCTTCCTGTCATCGTCAAAGTCCTCCGTCGCAAGAATCCTGTTCTCATAACCAATCATACGATACCCCTTGACATAGGCTGGATTAAACTCCACCTGAAGCTTCACGTCCTTTGCGACTGTCACAAGCGTCGCTCCCATCTGCTCCACGAGCACCTTCTTTGCCTCACCAATTGAATCGATATACGCATAATTTCCGTTGCCGCAGTCTGCGAGTGTCTCCATCTTATTGTCCTTGATATTTCCTGTTCCAAAACCAAGCACTGACAAATACACACCAGACTTCTTCTTTTGTGTGATCAGTCTCCTCAGTGCACTCTCACTGCTGGCACCCACGTTCAGATCGCCGTCCGTTGCAAGAATCACGCGGTTGTTTCCGCCTTCAATAAAATACTGTTCTGCAAGTGCATATGCAGCCTCAATACCGCCTGCACCATTTGTGGAGCCCCTTGCCTCCAACGCATTGATTGCCTCTATGATATCGGCCTTATTGTCTCCGCGCTCTCCCTGTAAGATAACCTGCGTCGATCCCGCATACGTAACGATTGACACCGTATCCTTCTCACCAAGCTCCTCCACCAGCATGGAAAATGATTCCTGAAGAAGCGGCAGCTTGTTGTCCGCGCGCATGGAACCTGATACATCGAGGAGAAAGACCAGATTGGAGTCCGGCGCCTCGCTAAAATCAATCTCCTGCGTCTTTAATCCGATCTGCAGCAGCTTCGCATCCTCATTCCATGGGCAGTCTCCGATGACTGTCGTGACGCCAAACGGCTCATTCTGCTTCGGAAGCTGGTAATCATAGGAAAAATAGTTGAGCATCTCCTCGATGCGGACAGCTCCATCCGGAATCGTATCCATCGAATACCCGCTCTCGATCATGCGCCGGATATTGCTGTAGGACGCCGTGTCCACATCTGCCGAGAAGGTTGAGAGCGGCGCATTTGCGACAGACTGAAATCCCATGTCTTCCAATGCACTGTACTCCTCTGTATTCCAATCATGCGGCTCCATTTCCTCCGCTGCAGACACGCTGTATGTATAGAAATCCTCCTGCACCATAGGCGGCGCCGCATTCTCCATGCCCCCAGAACTGCCTCCGCATCCGGAAAGTGACACAAGTGTCATAATCATACTCAGTAACACGCATACTTTTTTCTTTTCCATAATCTTCCCATCCCTTTCCGACTTAATTCTACAATTCCTTATTCAACTGACAGAAAAAAGTCTGTCCCGCATATTGTTTCTGCCAGTTTTTCTCCTGATATCCAATATACGAAACAGACCTTGGAATTTTATGGATTTAGATTCGTTTTTTTAGCTCGTCATTTGCCTTCTCCACATTCATCCTCGAGAGCACAAAGGTGATAATCAGACTGATAATCAGCGGGAGCCAGAGATACATGAAATACAGCATCTGCATGCAGGATTCCGTCTGCACTGCAGCCGTTCCGTCAAATCCGCTCGCCGCCAGAAGCCAGCCTGCCGCAGCCGTTCCAAGGCCGCCTCCCAGCTTCACGCCCAGCGAAGTGCAGGAGTACATCGTCCCGTCGACTCTCTTGTGCTTTGTCAGATACGTATACTCCGAGCAGGACGCAATCACTGCATTCATATCCCCCTGCCACGGTCCCTGCCCAAATGCCGCTGCCGCAGTGAACAAAAGCATCAGCGGAACACTGCCAAGATATCCGGCCACCACCACAAGTCCCCTGCCGAGCGTACCGAGCATATAGCCCCTGAGATTCAGCTTATACATCCCATTCCACTTAGCCACCAGTGTCGGTGTGAACACCAGAGCGATAATCAGCGGAATATTGACCGCCCACGAAAAAACTCCGTACAGATTTTCATTTTTCAGGACATAGGTCATATAGTAAATTCCCATGTTGATCATAGCCGTATACACCTGTTGGAGAATGTACACGCCGCAGATCATCAGATAAAACTTGTTGGCAGCCAGCAGCTTCACCGCCTCAACGAGTCCGTATTTCTCTGTTTCTGTCTCGTTTCCTGCGTCTTCCCCGGACTCATTCAGCTCCTCCTCTGGCAGCTCTTTCACGGACAGTACAGAAATCGTGTTGACCACCAGACCAATCACAGCATAGATGACTGCCAGCGTCCTCCAGCCCGACGCCCCGCCGCCGAGTGCCGCGACAGCGCCCACTGTGACAGACTGAATCAGGAGACTCGTCGAAAAGGCAAAGATAAACCGGCAGGAGCCCATCTGCACCCGCTCTTTACTGTTCTTTGTCACCAGTGCGGTCAGCGCCGAGTACGCGATGTTGTTCGCCGTATAAAACACTGCATTCAGCAAAGTGTACGCGATAAAGAACCAGATATACTGCGACGTTTTTCCCATATTCACAGGCACTGCAAAGATGGCGGCCAGCGTGACAGCACAGCCGATGTACGCGTAGAGCATCCACGGTCTCGCCTTTCCCAGCCGGGTCTTTGTCTTGTCGATCATCGCGCCGAAGAAAATATCTGTCACACCGTCAAAAAACTTCGAAGCCGCAATCAGACTTCCGACGATACCGGGATTTAACCCGACCGTGTTGGTCAGATAGATCATGACAAACGAGGACAGGAACGCGTACACCACATTTCCAGCAATGTCGCCGGAGCCATAACCCACTTTGTTATACCATTTCAAATATCTTTTCTCCTCCATACAATACTCCTTTCTCAATCATTTTCTATTAATATGGAAACCGTTTCTCCCAGCAGCACCAGCCTGATCCCGAACAAAAATTCCTCATCGCCGAACTGGTACCTGTTCAGTACTTCCGGTCCGCAGCTGTTAGAACCGATACCGTTCTGGGCATAGTCAAGGCACAGTACCGTGCTCCCGGACGGTTCCAGCTCATGTTCATGCGTCTTCTCTTCCAGCTCTTCCTGCGTGTACACAGAAGCGTTGAAGGAAAAAGTCTGCTCCGAGACAGCCGCCAGCACACATCTGCCGTCCGATACCGTCACATAATCGCAGTCCGTATGACTCCCGTTCTCCTGCGGGCGGAGATAGGACTCATGCAAATCCTTCACACCCGCGCGGTACAGCCCATGGCTTGACGCCCTGCATTTGTCCTTGTAGCTCTCATAAGGTCCCATGCCAAAATACGATATCCTGTCAAAATCCTCCCGCAAAAACAGCCGGATTCCAAACCGCGGCAGAACCGGAAATTCCATATCGCGCTTCGCCGAAATGTTTGAACTTATGTTTCCAACTGCATCAATCTGCCATGTCAGGCGCACATTGACCATGCGCTGTACGGAATCCGCCAGAATCGATGCGGTGCTGCTGATGGTCACAGATCCTTCTGACTGCTGTATCACTGTGTCGTATGCCCTCGTATATGCATGGTCATAGCGCGCCCTCTTCCATTCTTTTTTGATGTACATATCATTGTCTGTCGGGGCACGCCAGATATTGAGCTCCATCGGGCGGTTCAGCAGTTCCTTTCCCGCATAACTGAGCTGGGAAAACAACCCTGTGCGCTTATTGTATGTATACGAAAAACTTTTTCCCGTACAGAAAACCGCTGCGTCCGTCTCCTGTATCACAATCCCTGCACCTTGAAATTCCCCCTGTTCCAGCAGTCTCACTGCATCCTGGTTTCTGTTGTCCTCTGTCTCCAGCAGAATCTCGTCAAAACCCAGCAGATGACCAGCCGGAACCAGTTCTGTCCCGTGGCGCTGATGGTAGTACAGCTTCAGATAAGACCGCCCTTTTTTGGGTATCGGAATGCGCATACGCATCGTGCCAGTCTGCCCTGGGGCCACAGAGAACGGCATCATCACACCAGTCTCCACACAGACACCGTCACAGCTCACCTCATACCGAATTTTGGCACAGACCGCCAGATCGGTAAACTCCATGCAGTTTCTGAGCTTTAAGTCCTGCGTGCGCTGGTCAAACGATACCACTCTGGCAGGGCGGTACACATTTTTGTACTCCAGCAACCCGGTATGCGGCGTGCGGTCGGGGTACACTAACCCGTCCATGCAGAAATTTCCGTCATGAATCATCTCCCCGTGGTCTCCCCCGTAATAGTAGACTGCCTTCCCTCCGTCCGTCTCCCTGTATGCAATGGCATGGTCGCACCACTCCCACACAAAACCGCCGCACAGAAACGGATTCTGGTCAATCATCTGAAAATAGTCTTCCAGATCGCCTGGTCCGTTCCCCATGGAATGGCAGTACTCACACAATAGAAACGGTTTTGCCGGCGCGTTCTCCAGATATGCGCGGATTTCGTCCATGGAAGGGTACATCCGGCTGTACAGGTCAAGATTGGAATAGTCATAGCGCTTGTGACGGTTGCGGTATCTGGCGCTCTCATAATGTGTCAGCCTGCTGCTGTCAAACGCTTTTGTCCACTGCAGAACCCGCTCAAAATTACACCCATATGCACTCTCATTTCCCATTGACCAGATCACAACACAGGGACGGTTTTTGTCCCGCTGGACACAGCGCTGCACCCTGTCCATGATGGAAGCCTCCCACGCAGGATTGTCCGCGATCGGTCCGTTCCAGTGGTGAAACTTGTTGGAGTCGCTGTAGTCCTTGTGAAAAATCTCGGAGGGTCCATGACTTTCGATATCCGCCTCGTCGATCACCAGAAAACCGTACCGGTCACAGAGCTCATAAAAAACGGGGGCATTGGGATAATGGCTCGTCCGCACCGCATTAAAATTGTGCTGCTTCATCAGCATCAGATCCTTTTTCATCTGCTCCACACTGACCGCCGGACCCGTGACCGGGTCGGAGTCATGCCGGTTGACGCCGCGGAATTTGACCGCTTTTCCATTCAGGCGGACAATCTTATTCTCTATGTCAATCTCACGGATTCCCACGTAATCCGTGATCGTCTCCGCCTCCGTCTCAAGCACCAGCATATAGAGATACGGCTCCTCCGGATTCCACAAAACCGGATTGGAGATTCCCAGCCGGAGCTCCGTCACATTTGTCCCTTCTGCTCTCTCAACCTTTGCCTCCGCGGCCATCGTTCCCGCCGCTTCCCGAATGCGCACCTGTGTGGGAACGATCTCATCAAAATATTCCAGACGGATCGCCACTGACGCCGTCTCTTTCCCCGATTCTCTTGTGATGTGTGTCGTGACAAAATAATCCCTGACTGTCTGTGCCGGGCGTTTGATCAGATACACATCGCGGAAAATCCCGCTCATGCGGAATTTGTCCTGATCCTCCAGATAGCTCCCGTCACACCATTTTAATACAAGCACAGCCAGCCTGTTCTCCCCCTCCACAACCGCACTGGTCACATCAAACTCGCTCGTCGCGTGGGATACCTGGCTGTACCCGACATAAGTCCCGTTCAGCCAGACATAAAAGCAGGAATCCACGCCCTCAAAATTCAGGTAAGCCTTCGGCGCATTTGCATCCCCATGATAGTCAAACACATGCACATAGGCCCCGCAGGGATTGTCGTGCGGAACGTACGGCGGGTCAAACGGAAACGGATACTGGATGTTCGTGTACTGGTGCGCATCGTACCCGTCCATCTGCCACACCCCCGGCACATTGACCATGTCATAATCCGACGTGTCATAATCCGGCGCATAAAACGCCTCCTGCAGATCATAGATACTCCTGTAATACCGGAAGTTCCACCTGCCATTCAGCATCTGAATACGGTCGGAGACTTCCCTGCTGCCGGCAGACGTGTCCATCTGCACTGATGCAGGAATATAGTATGCCCTGTCCGGCATCGTATTCTCGTGCAGCATATTCAGATCCTCATAATATCTTGGTACTATCATCTTGTGCCCTCCTTTTTGTTTGTATTTTATCGTTTCGCTTTTGGTAGTTTCATTATAGTTTCTGGCGCGGCAGTCTTCCATAAACTACATTGGACAAAACATGCACAAAATGATACAGCGAAGCAGTTGCATCAACAAAATCCGTCAGCCAGTGCACATGGGAACACAAACAAATCCCTGTTTTGATATCCATAAAATGCAAGAGTTATCTGCTAAAGCTGTATAAAACGCTCCACCCAGAGGACACCACAGCGACAGAGGATTCCCTAACTGATGTAACAA
>CAMWXA010000200.1 GCA_947178035.1 uncultured Lachnospiraceae bacterium
CAATTAAATAGTGAAAAAAGAAATTATTTTTAGTATGGAAATGAGTTAGTTCCCGACAGCGTTTATAATTATGAAGAATTTCAATTTGATTATGGTTATACATGCTTTATTTATAGTAAAAAAGTTTTGGATGATAACAACATCACCTTCCCGTCCTACCGCCGTTTCCAGGATCCGCCATTTATGGTCCGGGCCATGTATGCTGCAAAGAAGTTTGTGGTGGCAGATACCTATTTGTACTGCTACCGGATGCCGGACATGCCATCACGGTTTACGCCGGACAAGGGGAAGGATTTACTAAGGGGACTGATTGATAATTTAACGTTCTCATATGAACATCAACTGGACCTGCTTTTTCAAAATACGCTGGAAAGACTGGAATATGAATACAAGGACATCCTCCTGCATAATCTGCCAGACAATGACGCGGAGTTTGTAAGGCTGCTCTTAAAAGCAGGTGAAGCTGCGGGGAAGGGACTGGGAAATCCTGACTACATGGTAAGACCGCTGCGGATGGTTATGCAGGCCTGCGTCGTCCAGACAGCCCAATATGGTGAGAGGCTGGCTGCGTGGATTCAGAATCAGGAGAAAACTGTTGTATATGGGGCTGGTAAATTAGCGAAATCCTTTATAAAATACCTGGAAACAAACCATTTGGAAGACAGGGTTTCAGAAATTGTGGTATCTGACCGGAAAGGGAATGCGGACACCATAGAGGGAATTCCGGTAGTGGAAATTTCGGAATTTCAGGATAAAAACGCGTATATTCTTGTTGCCGTGGGTGCAGGGTATCATAAAGCAGTCGAAGATATACTGACTGGAAAAGGAATGACAAAATATCTGCTATTGGATGATGTATTTCTGAATTCCATTGGGAGTTATACAGGAATAACCTGTGACAGCGTCCGGCAGTAAAGGTCCGGCGGCAAAGAAGAAAATATGTAGTGGGAAAGATGCAGATGCAGCGGACTGCATCAGGACTTGTGAAGCGGAGAAACGATAGGAAGAGTGTGAAGGAATGAATAGTCAGTTGTATGCAGAGGGAAAGCAGAAATTAGACGATTTGTTAAGTGAAATCAGGTCTTACAGATATTTGTACATATACAGTGCCGGAAACCGCGCAAAAGAAATCGTGCAGATGAGAAAGATTGGTTTCCTGGATATACCGTTACCGTCAGGATTCCTTGTGACAGAAATGAAAGGAAACAGGGAGTGTATTGACAATCCGGTTCAGATTGACGGCATCCCTGTATGCGTGCCGGAGGAGTATGATGAAGCGGCGGACCTGGATGAAGCGGTGGTTTTTGTAACGGCCATGGAACATTATCATCATGACATCTGGCAGAATCTTGCAGGCAGCAGGTTTCAGCATGTCTGTTATCTGACAGATGTCATGGAAAGAATCCTGGCTGCTGACTGCATGAAATATTATTTTGAGCAGTGCGGACTGCCTTTTACGATGACAGACATGATGGAAACGGATATAAAGATTATCCCGCGCAGTCCAACGCCAGTGTCAGTCATGACATACATGGTAAAGAGTGCAAAGGATGAGAAACTATCCGAGGAACAGGCACCGCGGGACTGGGTCACGCCTCTGCAGGCGGGGGCGTCGGCTGCCGGGGAAAAGGTTCTGGAAGTTACAGATGCGGACGGGGACAATATCTCGGACAGGAATGCATACTACAATGAGATGACAGGACTGTACTGGGTATGGAAAAATACAGACTGGGATGTAACAGGAATATGCCATTACAGGAGACAGTTTGAATCCAATATTGTTTTGCAGCCTGTACTGGATGGAGAGGCCGATGTGGTTCTGCCAGTGCCGGCACTGGTATATCCTGATTTGAGGGGATATTATAGTAACTGGGGAGAGGACGAATACTACCGGATAATGCTTGAAGTGATAAAGGAGCAGCATCCTGATTACTATGACACTGCAGTGTGGTGTGCCGGACATTTGATTTTTTTCCCCAATAATATATTTCTGGCAAAGAAAGCGGTTCTGGATGACTACTGCCAGTTTGCATTTGGTGTGATTGAAGAGATTGAAAAAAGGGCAGCGGCGTGCGCCTGCAAAAAACAGACCAGATGCTGGCAGTCGGAACACATTACAACGATTTACTTTATGAAACATATCCGGAATTACAGGATTGTCTTTTCGAATTTGATCAGATTCTGGTAGACAGGGACAGGGCGATGGAGATTCAGACGTGTGAGAAGTTTCTTGATGAAGCGGGAAAGCATAAGGATATTATTATCTATGGCGCCGGCTGGGCGGGGAAATTAGTGTATGGATATCTAAAAATCCATAATATACAGATATCTTCCTTTGCGGTAACAAAACGGCAGGATATGGAAAAGGCAGCCCGGGTGCAGGTGATGGATTTGGAGGATGCCTTATCAGAATATCCGGAAGCATTTATCATCTTAGGAGTACTGCCTGATAAGCAGAAAGAGATGCAGGACTGCCTGAAAGCAGGAAATGTTACAGACTGCGCAATACTGGCCGAGCCGCTGTTATATGAGATGCGGCAGGAAGTGCTGGCAGAACGGGCAGAACACATGCAGTTCCGGATAACAAAAGCGGACGGCCAGTTAACAGTAGGCTATCTGGATCCGGGCTATCTGGATACAGATTATGCGGAACAGCGCCTTATTATAGGCAGGGTGGAGGGGGCAGGATACACTGCCCTGCCCAAAGAACTGAAAAAGATTTCATGTACGGATGGGGAATATGGCGGCAGAATGTCAGATTTTAAAATGGCTGCAGATGCGTCCTACTGTCCTGGGAGGGTGCCGGCGGAAGTGGACATAATCCATGTCTTCAATATGGTCTGCATGACGGACAGGCCGTGGATAGCATCCTTTGAGACATGCCTTCCAAGAATTCCGCTGAAAAGCAGTTTTGAGAAGGAATATTACCGGCAGCTGTCAGAGGCCATTATAAGCGGCAGCTGTAAGGGGATTCTGGCACTGTGCAGAAATGCATATGACATTCACTGCAGTTTACTGCGGGAAAATCTTCCGGCAGATACTGCGGAAAGAATCATAAAGAAAACAGGAGTGCTACATCCGCCCCAGGAGATTCTGATACCGGATGATGCGTTTGAACATAAACACGATGCGGGGCAGGTCCATTTTATCTTTGTCGGAAACGCTTTTTTTATTAAGGGCGGCCGGGAGATGCTAAAGGTATTGTCCAGTTTTGAGAACAGGTATGATTTCAAACTTACGCTTATCAGCTCCTTACAGATTCATGACTATTTTACCCATGCTGCGTATGAGGATAAGGCGGGGGTTCAGGAGATTATTAAAAGTAAAAAGTGGATTGAACATTACGTGAATCTGCCGAATGACAGCGTGCTGGAAAAATGCAGGGAAGCAGCAGTGGGACTGCTTCCATCGATGGCAGATACATATGGATATGCGGTATTGGAGATGCAGGCTGCGGGCTGCCCCGTGATAACCACAAATGTCAGGGCGTTTCCTGAGATTAACAGTGAAGAATGCGGATGGATCTGTCATCTTCCCGTCAATGGCCAGAACATGTGCAGCAATGAAGCGCTGCCGGAGATATCACAGCAGCTGGAGCTAGAATTAACAAGGTGCATTTCAGATATTTTGGAGAACCCGCATACGATTAGGGAAAAAGGAAGAAAGGCAATGGAGAAAATTAAGCGGATGCACAATCCTAAGACGTATTCCGATACAATCCGGAGCCTGATAAACTGATTTTTACAGAAAATATAAAAAATGATCAGGATAAAACGGAGGCGAAAGAAATGTTACATGATATATACCAGAAACTGGGGGATGAACTGTCGAGACAGATATACAAATCAAGGCTCTTATACAGTATGACAGCTGATTATAACGAAGCCGCACATATTATTGGCACGACAAAACAGGCGGCGCTGCTTAAAGAAACAGCAGGCGGTGATCCGTGTATCATATGGGGAGCCGGATACTGGGGAAGGATGATAAAAAGGGGCTTTCCCGATGTTAATTGGAAATACTATGTTGACAATGCACCACAAAATGACATGATGGAAGGACTGCAGGTGTATCCGTCATCAGCATTTTTAAATCATTATAAGAATGAATATGTCGTAATTGCAGTAATTCTGCATGGGGATGAAATAGAGAAGCAGCTGGTTTCCTATGGGGTTAAAAAGGAAAAAATTGTCAGGATTGGGGATTATATAGAAGAACTTGAACGGCAGCAGTATTTTGACTTACAGGAACTGACGCACGATGACGAAGAAGTGTTTATAGATGTCGGATGCTTTGATGGCATGACGGTCAGGAATTTTCTCAAATGGAGTGGAAATCAATATAAGGAAATTGTTTCATTTGAGCCAGATGAAGTCTGTTATAAGAAATGTAAAGAGACTCTGGCAGATGTTCATAAATATACGATTATCAATAAGGGGCTGTGGAGCAGGGAAAATACGCTGTGTTTTTCTGCGACGGGTGATTTCAATTCGAAAGTTATGGACAGCGGCAGCAGTGTGATAAGTGTGTGTAAGCTTGATGATGTTTTAAACGGTAGAAGGGCTACATTTATCAAGATGGATATAGAAGGGGCAGAAAAAGAGGCATTATTGGGGGCACAAAATATAATCAGCGGACAGAAACCAAAGCTTGCAGTCAGCATTTATCACAAAAAAGAGGATATCTGGGAGCTCCCCCGGTTAATTTTGAATATGAATCCGCAATACCAGCTATATTTAAGGCATTATTCGCTCAGGGACGCGGAAACAGTCCTGTATGCAGTATAGGAGATAGTGACGATGCTGGATTTACGCAATGATTTGGATGATATTATGGATTTGTTTCAGCGTAAGAAACAGATCGTGATATATGGGGCTGGCGCTTCGGCAAGGCTGATACTGGCATCATATTACAGGAGAGGACTTGGAAGCCGCCTTAAATTTATGGTAGACAGAAATGAGGCCCTGGATGGAACCTTTTGTGTGGTTGATGAAAACATTCAGGTAGAAGTTATTTCCCTGAAACGTTTCTGCAGAGAATTTAGAAAGAAAATGGACAATTTTATCCTTCTGTTTAGTCCATATTATTCGTTGAGCATGATAGGACATCTGGATACCATTAAGGAATTGGATGGTATCGAGGCATACATTTTTTCGCTGATCGTGAGCAAAAGGCCTCCGGATCCATTTGAACTGAAAGAGTCAGACACCCCCCTGATACCTAAGAAGATTCATTACTTCTGGCTTGGAGGGGCAGATCTTCCAGACGATTATAAGAAAAATATTGAAACATGGCAGAAGCATTGTCCCGGCTATGAGATTATCTGCTGGAACGAGTCAAACTATGATTTTACAAAATACAGGTATGCACGGGAAGCAATGGAGCATAGGCAGTATATGTATGCAACAGATCTCGCAAGAAAAGATGTCCTGTATACCTATGGAGGAATTTATCTCGATACCGATGTAGAAATCCTGAGACCGATCGATGACCTGCTGTATAATGAAGCATTTATTGGAATAGACGATGGCGGACAGCTAAATTCAGGTTCCGGACTGGGAGCTGTTAAGAATCACCCGGCAATAAAGGATATGCTTGATATATATAAAGATAAGTCATTTGTAAACAGCGACGGCCAATTTAACCTGTCTTACAACACATTTTATGAAACGAAGTACATGATAGAAAAAGGATACCGGATTCAGAATGCGTACCAGAAGGTAAACGGCATGGTCTGCTTTCCGAGGGAAGTCCTTATGCCAGAAGGGGTAGTGGGGCTCTGCGATAATTATACAGACAAAACACTGGCAAACCATAAGATTAATCCTTATGACAAGACAGAGTGCCGCAGGGTGCTGTCGGGAATCAATGAATAGAAGGGGTGGGACTGGTGATGCATCCGTTTTGCATCTATGGAGCTGGAATTGTTGCGTCCAGCATCTATACTGCACTAAAAAATACATATAACTGCATACCAACAGCATTCCTGATATCAGAAACGGGTGGAAATCCTTCTGAAATCGACGGGATTCCAGTAAGACTCCTGTCGGAATGGAGTGTGTCTGACAGCAGTATGTTTTATCTTGTTGCGGTGCCGGAACCGCATCACAGTGAAATCGCCAGGTCGCTTGGCCAAAAAAGTATTGACAGTGGACAGATTGTATTTATAGATAACTGTCTGGAAAACAAAATTATGGGTAAATTTTATTCACAGGCATCCCGATTTGGGACAGCACAACAGATCCTGGATCCAGTAAGTCCGGGCGTGGAGGTTTTCCAGGCAAAAAGCCAGATGGACAAGCCGCTGCAGAACTGCGTGTCCGGCCCGGAGTATGTGTGTCCGATTCAGGTAGGGACGGCACTTGCCGGTGAAGTGCTCCTGGACAGACGTGATGACGAGGGCGATAATATTTCTTCCAAAAACAGAAATTACTGCGAACTGACGGCAGGCTATTATGCGTGGAAACACAGTCATGCAGACTATAAGGGATTGTGCCATTACCGGCGTATTTTCGATATTGATGACAGCCAGATGCAGAAACTGTTGGAAAGGAAAGGGGAATGGGATGTGATACTGCCATACCCTTCAGTCCATTATCCGGACATTTCCAGACAGCATTCCAGATACGTGAATGAGTCGGACTGGAGCGCAATGCTTCAGGCATTAAAAGAAACTGCACCAGAGTATTATGATGAATTTGACTGCGTATTTCAGGGGAAGTATTTCTACAACTTTAATATGTTGATTGCCAGACGTAAGGTATTTGACGATTACTGCAGTTTTCTTTTTTCAGTGCTTGGCAGGACAGAGGAACTGACAACCCCAAAAGGGTGGGAACGCGCTGACCGTTTTGCAGGATATCTGGGGGAAAATCTGACCACACTATACTTCATGGCAAACAGGGACAGGCTGAAAATCATACATGCTGGAAAGATATGGCTGACATAAAGTATTCTGCACCTTGACAATTTCATACTTTACATCAAATTTGCGAACAAAAGTTCTTTACAAGATATCGAACATATGTTATAATAAACGCAAACATACGCAGGGAGGAACAACATATGGGAGAAATTGACATCAGTGTCAAAAATTTTATCAAAATCAATTCTGTGTTTGCCCAACTGTTCAGCAGGGGTGTCTTTGGCGGGGAAGTGGATATCGCCCCTGAAAAACTCAGGGAGCTGGATACAGCAGGACAGGATGCCGTCAGGCTGTCTGACGGACAGCTGGCAGAATTGGAACGTATGAGGGATGCACAGAAAATATCAATGCTGTTTGATGACAGGATAGCATTCCAGGTAGTCATGGGCATAGAGGGACAGACAGGAGTCAACTATTACATGCCTGTACGGTGCATGGAGCTGGATGCACTCTCGTATTCCAGCCAGTGCAGGAAGATTGCAGAAAAAGCAAAGGAGAACAAGAAACTGAAAAAATATGCTGACGGGGTGCCCAGGGATACAAAAATTGTACCGGTAGTGACGCTTGTATTCTATTATGGCAGCAAACGCTGGGACGGACCGCTGAGTGTATATGACATGCTCGACATTCCGGAGGACATGAAAGAGTGGGCAAAGCGCACCATTCCTGATTACCGGATGAACATAATTGATGCAAGGCATATGACTGATGAGGAGATTGACAGATTTGACGGCGATCTGAAGGCATTTCTGCTGCTGTTACGTGAAAGGTATGACAGGAAGAAGCTAAAAGCAGTAGTTGCAGCACATAGGGAAACATGGTATGCTATAGGTACAATTAAGAAAGACAAGAGATATGCAGAGTATATAGATAATATTTCAGACGAAGACATGGCAGGAGGTGTGAACATGGACGCTACACTTGATTATCTTATAGCAGAGGGAGAAAAACGAGGCAAAGAAAAAGTTAACCAGCTGATTCTGCTGCTTTCGAGGGATGGACGGTCAGAGGATATCCTGAAATTTGCAGAAAATAATGACTACCAGACAAAGCTGTTAAAAGAGT
>CAMWXA010000201.1 GCA_947178035.1 uncultured Lachnospiraceae bacterium
CTTATGAGACAGCGGATGACGTGTTTGACAATTTTATGTACTGGGTGAATTTCCAGCCCATGCTCAGGAGAATTTATGGCTGTTCGTTCCTCCCGCATCACGATTACGGAAAGGGCGGAAGGGGCTGGCGGGATTTGTGGCAGGACTGTCTGGCGCTGCTGATTATGAACCCGGACGGTGTCAGACAGATGCTGATTGACAATTACGGCGGAGTGCGGATTGACGGCAGCAATGCGACGATTATAGGAAACAGACAGGGGGAGTTCATCGCAGACAGGAACAATATCACGCGCGTCTGGATGGACCATGGCCTGTGGCCCCTGATGACGACGAAGTTCTACATTGACCAGACAGGGGATTTATCTGTCTTGTTAAAAGAAAATACTTATTTTAAGGATAGGCAGGAGGCGAGAGGAACCAGGACTGACGATTTGTGGACGGTGGAAGAGGCTCCTGTATTAAGGACAGAGGACGGCAGGGAATATGTTGGGACGATATTGGAGCATATTCTGGTACAGAATCTCACTGTTTTTTATGAAGTGGGTGAACATAATCATATGCGGCTGCGCGGTGCAGACTGGAATGATGCGCTGGATATGGCATCCCAGCGTGGGGAGAGTGTGGCTTTCACGGCTGCCTACGCGGACAATCTGGAAGTGCTTGCCGGGTTGACAGGGCTGTTAGCAGAAAAGGAACAGGTCCGCACAATAGAGATTTTGGAGGAGCTGAAGCCATTACTAAAGATGGGGATGGATTTTTATGAAAATGCAGAGCAGAAGAGGGCGCATTTGGCGGAGTACTGCAATGCCTGCTTTCATGATATTTCCGGCAGAAAGGTCTGTGTGGACAGCGAGACGGTGCAAAAAAGCCTTCTGGAAAAAGCGCAGTGGATACGGGAGCATATCCGCAGGACAGAATGGCTTGCGGACGGTGAGGACTGCGGCTGGTTCAACAGCTATTATGACGATCACGGGCGGCAGTGTGAGGGAATGGGCGAAAACGGAGTCCGAATGATGCTGACAGGCCAGGTATTTACGATTATGTCAAAGACGGCGACACAGGAGCAGACCGCAAAAATCGTGAAGGCAGCTGACAAGTATTTATATAAGAAAGAAGTCGGCGGCTACCGCCTGAATACCGATTTTGGTGCGTTGAAGATGGATTTGGGAAGAATGTTCGGGTTTGCATACGGGCATAAGGAAAATGGAGCTGTATTTTCCCACATGACAACAATGTATGCCAATGCGCTTTACCGTCGCGGATTTACAAAAGAGGGATATCGCGCGATTCATACGTTGTATGAGCAGGCAGTGGATTTTGACGTGAGCCGGATTTATCCCGGAATCCCGGAATATTTCAATGACCGGGGAAGAGGAATGTACCATTATCTGACAGGAGCTGCAAGCTGGATGATGCTGACGGTGATTACAGAAATGTTTGGCGTGAAAGGCAGCTGCGGCGATCTGGTCCTGGAGCCAAAGCTCAGAAAAGAACAGTTCCGCGAGGGAAAGGCAGGCATTTACCTGAATTTCGGAAAGCGAAGATGGCACATTGTATATGTCAATACAGGTGCAAGGGAGAGCGGCGAATATCAGATTGCGGGCGTACAGCTGGACGGGAAAAAGCGGGAGACCGCATCGGTGTCTCTGGAGGAAATCAGACGGTTAGACGAGAATACGGTTCATGAGATGACAGTGGAGTTCGTGTAAAAAATACTTCTAAGGCAGTATGGCGGTTAGTAACAATCAGAAATTTGAATTAATGAAAGTGAGGGAAATGTATGAGCACGCATTCAAATACATACACAATAGAAAATTACGGACAAAAATCACCTTTTGCGAGCTTTCTGCCCGGCATCAGCGGGGTGAAAGGTATCCCAATCTGGTGCTTCTATGTCAACCGCGGGCAGGGCGTTGTCAGTTTTGGCGTGGAAGATAAGGACCATGCAATCATGGAGTTTTATCCGGCGCACCAGGCGTATCAGAACGTGAAAACAACTGGTTTCCGCACCTTTATCAAGAAGAATGGGAAGGTGCTGGAAGCGTTTCAGAATGAGGAGATTGCACACCGTATGTCCATCGCCATGAACGGGTTGGAGCTGGAAGAGGACAACAGGGAATGCGGCATCCGCACGAACGTGGCTTATTTTACGCTGCCGGGGGAGAAAATCGGCGCACTTGTCCGGAAAGTGTGCATCACAAACACAGACAGCAAGACAGTCCATCTGGAAGTTTTGGACGGAATGCCGGCGTGTATTCCCTACGGGGTAGACCAGGAAAACATGAAAATGATGGGACAGACTGTCAAGGCGTGGATGCAGGTGGAGCAGGAGAACGGGATTCCATTTATGCGCGCCCGCGCCAGTATCGTGGATTCCGCCGCGGTATCAGAGGTCAGCGGCGGAAATTTCACAATCGGAAGCCTGTCAGACGGTGCGCGGCTGCAGGCAATCACTGACCCGGAAGTCATTTTTTCCTATGACCTGTCTCTGGGAAGACCAGTTGGATTTATGGAGCGGGGCATTAAGGAGCTTGCGGCAGCTCCGCAGGTGACGGAAAATATCGTGCCGTGCAGTTTTTACGGCACAAAGGCAGAGCTGCAGGCAGGGGAAGGAATCACCTTGTATCAGTTAATCGGGCAGGTGGAAAACAGGGAATTGCTGCGCAGATTCGCAGGAAAGAAGTTCGATGCGGACTATTATGACAGAAAAAGGGCGGAGGCGGAAAGTCTCGTCGAGGAGTTATGCCGCCATATCAGGACGAAAACAGCTGACAAGGATTTTGACGCGTACTGTGAATACACTTATATGGACAATGTGCTGCGCGGAGGCTATCCGATGCAGCTGGCTGGGGATAAAGTATTTTATGTCTATTCCAGAAAGCACGGAGATTTGGAGCGGGACTACAATTTTTTCAGTATGCTTCCGGAATTTTATTCGCAGGGAAACGGCAATTTCCGTGATATAAACCAGAACAGGCGCTGCGATACGTTTTTTGCCCCGTTTGTCGGCGATGAGAACATCAGGGTATTTTACAGCCTGATTCAGCCGGACGGTTACAATCCGCTCGGTGTGGAGAAAGTGACTTATCGGTTAAAGGCTGAAAAGACAGAAGAAATCTTTCGGAATGTGCCGGATGAGGCGAGAAGACATCTCGTTTGGGTGCTGGCTGAGCCTTTTACGCCGGGAGCACTGTACCGGGAGCTGGACAGCATGTGGGACGCGGAGGAGCAGAAGGATGATTTCTTCAGACGAGTCATGCGGGAGGCGGAAGGCGTGGTGAACGGCAGATTTCTGGAGGGCTACTGGTCAGACCACTGGACTTACAACCTGGATTTGCTGGAAAACTATCTCAGTGTATTTCCAGAGAAGGAGGAAGCGCTTCTCTACGGAAAAAAATACACCTATTACATGCCGCAGGCAAAGGTGAGAAAGCGCGCGGAACGCTGTGTGAAGACCGGGAAGGGAATCCGCCAGTACCATGCCATAGAGCACATTGACGTGCAGGATGGCAGTCTGATGCGCAGTGACCAAGGGAAAGGGGATGTGATCTGTGTCACATTGATGGAAAAGCTGCTGCTGCTGTCCGTGACCAAGTTTACCACGCTCGATGCCTATGGCATGGGTGTGGAGATGGAGGGCGGAAAGCCGGGCTGGTATGATGCGCTGAACGGGCTGCCGGGGCTGTTTGGATCGTCCATTGCAGAGAGCTGTGAGCTGGCGCGGAATCTGGAGTATACGATACAGGCGCTAAAACGCTATCCGAACGATGTGGAACTCTCGCAGGAGCTGGCGGGGTTTATCCAGCAGACAGAGCGCATTGTGGCGGAGGAGCGGCATGCGCTTCTGAAGGAAGAAAAGGTGCTCTCGTTCTGGAATAAGGCAAATGATGCAAAGGAGCACTACCGCGACCAGGTTTACGAGGGATTGACAGGGGAAACAGTAGTTCTGTCCGCCGCATATTTAGTCGGTGTACTGGAAGAGTGGTATACCGTGGTGCGCGCGGGGATTAAGAAAGCCTGTGACAGGAGTGAGGGCAGCTGCAAGGGCATAATATGTCCTACCTACTTTACCTTTGAAGTGACAAGGTATGAAGAATATGACAACGGCAAAATGACATGTGTTCTGCCCTTGGATTTTGAGGTGCAGGCTGTTCCGCTGTTTCTCGAGGGACCGGTGCGTTATCTCAAACTGGATAATACAGCAGTGAAGAAGAAAATGCTCTATGAGCAGGTTAAAAGGAGCGGCTTGTATGACAGCAGCTTGTCCATGTACAAGGTGAATGCATCCCTCGAAAGCGCGTCTTATGAGCTTGGAAGGGCAAGGGCGTTTACGCCGGGATGGCTGGAAAATGAATCGATCTGGCTTCACATGGAATACAAGTATCTGCTGGAATTGTTAAAGTCCGGCATGTACGATGAATTTTTTGCGGACTTCCACAAGGCGGCAATTCCATTTCTGGATGAGGAGATTTACGGGAGAAGTATTTATGAAAACTCGTCCTTTCTTGCAAGCAGCAAAAATCCGAATAAGAAATTCCACGGGAAAGGGTTTGTCGCGCGGCTGAGCGGTTCCACGGTAGAATTTTTGAATATGTGGACGATTATGATGTTTGGGCACAATCCCTTTATGGTACAGGGTGGAGAGCTTGTGCTGAGACTCGAGCCGGCGCTTCCGGAGTACCTCGTGGAGGCGGGCAAAACGGTGGAGGCTGTATTTTTGGGAGAGACAAAGGTGATATATCAGATCGGGGAAAAGAAAGATTATATCCCGGGTGAGTATGTGATTGCAGAGTGTGAGCTGGAATACAAGGATGGCAGCAGCGTGTGTGCAGGCCAGTCTGCGATCAAAGGAAAGCTGGCAGAGGATGTCCGTGGCGGGCTGGTGAAGGAAATTCACGCTGTGCTCCGCTGACAGTGTTAAGAAAGGCTGTTAAGTTAAGAAAGGCTGCGGCACACGAAAGCGCTGTAAAACAATGACACCTTTTTAAAAAATGCACCATTTTTTTGTAAAATGCAAACCAATATAATAATTTTATAACGAGGAACAAGAGAAAAGAAACGTTCCCAAAAAAGCAGCACTAAAAATTATTTGTTTCATAAAAGGAGGATTTTATATGAAAGCGAAAAAGTTAACAGCACTTGCACTTGCCGGCGTTATGGTTCTTTCCATGGCAGGGTGCGGAAACAGTAACGCAGACAGCAGCACAGCATCAAACAACAATGCAGCATCGGACAGCAATGCGTCATCAGGCAGCACAGCGGCGGACAACAGTACAGCATCAGATGGTAGTACACCGTCATCTTCTACTGGAGAAAAGCTTGTCGTGTGGACGCTGGCAGATGACCTGAAACAGTTTGCAGCGCGCTACACAGAGCAGACTGGCGTCGATATCGAGATCAACGTAGTTGCTCCGGCAGATTACTCGACAAAACTGACATCAGCACTCGGCGCGAAGTCCAGCGAGGTTGACATTATCGTAGGAGAGCCGCAGATGCTCGGAAATTTCTTTGAGGCAGGCTTCTTTGCAGATCTGTCTGCGCTGGATGCAGAGGCGAAGGAACAGATCGTGGAGTATGTATATGAGGCTGGAAAGGATGACGCAGGCGTGCTCAGGGCATTGAGCTATCAGGTGACACCGGGCGCGATCATCTACCGCCGTGACCTGGCACAAGAAATCTTTGGAACAGATGATCCGGACGAAATGTCAAAGAAATTCAAGGATTTTGATACAATCTTACAGACAGCGGAGGAAGTGAAAGCAGCAGGCTATCGCATCTTCTCTGATTCAGGAAATCTCAGATGGTATGCAAATGCAGGAAGCGCATGGGTAGTGGACGGCGTATTGCAGGTATCCGATGCAAAGCTTGGCTACATGGACGCAGCAGTAAAGCTGTATCAGGATGAGCTGGTGGCGTTCGCGCCGGAGTGGTCTGCGGCATGGTATGCATCTATGGCGGGCGAGCTGCCGCTGGACGCAGGCTGGTCTGACCTCGCAGAGCTGGAAGGTGCGGAGATGACACAGGTATTTTCTTACTCACTTCCTTCCTGGGGAGCGCTGATAGTGCGTGACAATGCAAACGACAACAAAGGAAACTTCGGCATATGCTCCGGCCCATGCTCTTACTTTGGCGGCGGCACATTCATCGGCGTGAATACATACAGCGAGCACCAGGAGACAGCAGCTGATTTCGTAAGATTCTGTACACTGAACGAGGACACGGCACAGTGGTGGCTCGAGACTTCCAACGGCGATGTTGTATCCAACAAGGCAGTGCTCGATGCCAACCAGGATTATGAGAATCCGTCGTTTGGAAACCAGAAGACCTATGAGTTTTACCTGGAAGAAGCAAACAATATTGACTACTCTGTAGTGACAAAGTATGACGACTCTATCGGCAACTTCTGGGGCGCTTCTATTGAGGCTATCCAGAAGGGCGAGATGACGAAGGAAGAGGCGATCGAGGACTTCTATATGCAGGTAGAGACAACATTCCCAGAAATCACAGTAATAAAATAAGAGGTTTCTAAGTTTTTGGAAGAACGCCGGAGGGAGGCGTTCTTCTGGGGACTTGGAGAGCTGTGGGGCAGCAAAATACGCTGCCGGAGGGAGGCGTTCTTGTAAATGCATGGAAAGATAGGTGATGAGTGTGGAGAAGAAAAAATCAAAGGGTATTAAAAACAGGGATAATATGGGATGGCTGTTCATCGCGCCGTTTCTGATTGTGTTCCTGACCTTCAGTATATATCCGGTGCTGCGTACTTTGTACCTGAGTTTTACGGATTACAGCGGATTCAATCAGCCGACTTGGACAGGGTTGACGAATTATAAGCGCGTGTTCACAGACAAACTGCTGTGGGAAGCGTTTGGCAATACAATCAAAATTTGGGGTATTAACATTATTTTGCAGCTTGGCGTCGCATTTTTGCTGACAATTGTGTTCAGCGATATCAAGTACAAAATGAGAGGTTTAAGTGTTTTCAGGGCACTCTTCTATCTTCCGAACCTGATCGCGTGCACTTCCGTTGCATTTCTGTTCAAGACGCTGCTGGACTGGAAGTTCGGTTCTGTCAACCAGATTCTGACTGGTTTGGGTATCACGGATACGGCAGTTGACTGGCTGGGAACTCCGGTTCTGCTGCGGACGGTAGTCGGTGTGATCGGTGCATGGATGTGGTTTGGCAATTCCTTCATTATGCTGATGGCGGGCGTGCAGGGCATCAACGGGGACTATTTCGAGGCCGCAGCGATAGACGGGGCGGGAAGATGGACGATCTTTGGAAAGATTACCCTGCCGCTGCTGAGACCGATTATGCTCTATGTGGCGATCACTTCCCTGATTGGCGGACTTCAGATATTTGATATCCCTTATCTGGTATCGTTGGGAAATCAGAAAATGACACGTTCTGTCAATACGGCTGTGATGCATTTGTACAACATGGCATTTAAGAACAGACAGATTGGATATGCGGGTGCAATTGCGTTTATTCTGTTTTTTATCATTGCGATTTGTTCTATAGGAATTTATTTTGCAATGTATGCGAAGAAGGAGGATGACTGATGGCTTTTAAGATCAAAAAATCGGTTTTGTATCTGCTGCTTGGATTTTTGGCGCTCATTTGTCTGCTCCCGTTCCTGCTCATGATCGTCAACGCGACAAGGAGCGGAAATGACATTATGACAAGCTTTTCACTGCTTCCGGGAAGCAGTCTGCCGTCAAACTGGAAGATTGTCACAGACAACCTCGAGATTGGAAGAGGTTTTATGAACAGTCTGATCATAGCGATTCTGAGTACACTGCTGATGTCATACTTTTCCGCGCTGACGGCCTATGGGTTTGCATTTTATAAATTTAAGGGAAGAAATATCATCTTTACGGTAATGCTCATCTTCATGATGATTCCATCCCAGCTGGGAATGCTCGGTTTTTATGACTTAATGACAAAGATGCGGCTGATTGACAACGATATTCCCTTGATTGTTCCG
>CAMWXA010000202.1 GCA_947178035.1 uncultured Lachnospiraceae bacterium
TAAAAAGTTCAATGTTTCACGTGAAACATTCAATTTTTATATAGCATATAAAGTGTATTAGTGATATAATAAGAATCATCAAATGACAAAAGATGTAAATTGGTATGGAGGAATAAGATGGGGAGAATAATCGCAATTGCAAATCAAAAGGGTGGTGTAGGCAAGACCACAACTTCAATCAATTTGTCTGCATGTATTGCAGCAAAAGGAAAGAAGGTATTGGTCATAGATATCGATCCGCAGGGGAACACTACAAGTGGGTATGGGATTGAAAAAAATGAGCTGGAAAATACAATATACGAATTAATATTAGGTGACTGCTCAATTGAGGATTGTATCTTAAAAGAAGTTTTCCCAAACATTTCCATCTTACCATCAAATGTTAATTTGGCTGCAGCTGAGATTGAGTTGATTGGTGTCGAGAAGAAAGAATATATTTTAAAGAACGAAGTAGACTGGGTGAAAGACAGATATGATTTTATTATTATTGACTGCCCGCCATCATTGAATCTTCTCACAGTAAATGCTATGACTACAGCAGATTCTGTATTGGTACCGATTCAATGCGAATATTATGCTTTGGAAGGTTTGAGTCAATTAATTCATACAGTGAATCTTGTTAAAGAGCGATTAAATCCGGATTTGGATATGGATGGTGTGGTCTTTACGATGTATGATTCTCGTACAAATCTTTCCTCACAGGTTGTCGATAATGTGAAGAGTCATTTGAGTCAGAAAATTTACAATACATTGATTCCCAGAAATATCCGGCTTGCAGAAGCGCCAAGCTATGGCAAGCCAATCAATATGTATGACTCGAAGTCAGCAGGATCAGAGAGTTACATGGCATTAGCTGATGAAGTGATAAAAAATAACTGCATTTGAATAAAGACTATATTAGATTATTAAGGAGAATAAAATGGCACAGAGAGGATTGGGTAAAGGTCTTGATTCGCTAATACCTGCATCAAGCAATAGTGAGAGCAAAGAGGCAAAGCAGGCGGAGACGATTGTAAAGATCGCAAAGGTCGAGCCAAACAGAAATCAGCCCCGCAAAAATTTTGACGAAGATGCATTGCAGGAATTAGCCGATTCGATCAAGCAGTTTGGTTTGCTTCAACCAATACTTGTACAGAATAGAAAAGATTATTATGAGATTATAGCCGGAGAGCGAAGATGGCGCGCAGCAAAACTTGCCGGTTTAAAGGAAATTCCGGTTATCATTCGCAATTATACGAATCAGGAAATCGTCGAAATTTCATTGATTGAGAATATCCAAAGAGAGGACTTGAATCCAATAGAAGAAGCTATGGCATATAAGAGACTTTTGGAGGAGTTTCACTTAAAGCAGGATGAAGTGGCAGAGCGTGTATCAAAGAGTAGGACAGCCGTGACAAACAGTATGCGTTTGTTGAAACTTTGCGATGGTGTTCAGCAGATGATTATCGATGATATGCTTTCCACAGGCCATGCACGTGCATTGATTCCAATTGAAGATGAGGATATGCAGCTGCAGCTTGCGCAGAGAATATTTGATGAAAAACTGAGTGTACGTGAAGTTGAAAAACTTGTAAAAGGAATATTAAATCCTGACAAAAATAAGCCGAAAAAAGAAGAAACACCTCAAAGTATTCAATACATTTATCAGGACATTGAAAACCGTTTAAAGGAAAAGCTCAGCAGAAAAGTTGAGATTACAGCAAAAGGAAAAAATGGAACAGGAAAAATTGAGATTGAATTTTATTCCAATGATGATTTAGACCATTTGATTGAATCACTTTCGAGTATGAGTATATAACAGGAGAGACAGATGAATAGTAATTTTTTAAACAGCTTAGGATTAGGAAATATTGATATAGGGTTCATTCTTCTTGGACTTTTAGGAATTAGTATATTACTGTTGATACTAATTATTGTTACTTTTGTCCAGATCGATAAACTCAAGAAGAAATATGCAAAATTTATGATAGGTAAAGATGGTGCGAATCTTGAGAAGGATATTATGACACTGTATGAAGATAATAAGTATATGAAACTCAGCATCGACAGGAACAGGGACGATATCAAAGAACTTTACAAAAAACATGAAACAGCTTTTCAGAAAATTGGACTTGTGAAATATGATGCCTTTACAGAGATGGGAGGCAAGCTTAGTTTTGCTTTAGCGTTACTGGATGAAAAAAATAACGGATTTATTATTAATTCCGTGCACAGCTCAGAAGGATGTTATTCTTATACAAAAAGTGTGAAAGATGGGGATTCACAAATTGCACTTAGTAATGAAGAGAAAGTAGCAGTAGAACGTGCTGTCAATGGAAATGTTTCTGATTATATGTGAAGAGAAAAAATTATTCGTAACTATGAAGGTAGTGAATAGTTACAAAAATTCATATAAAAGAATGGGGGATTCTTAAATGAAATTAGTTACAGTTGAAGATTTAAGAGAAGGCGATGTCATTGCCAGTGATGTTCTACTTGAGGATTACACAGTTGTTCTTAGTAAAGGTACAATTGTCAAAGCACCGTATATCGAAAAGCTAAGAGAGCTAGAAATTTTCACGATATATATCGAAGAACCAGAGGAAAATGCTGCTCCACAGGCATCAGTGAAAAAGACAGTATCTCCACCGCAAAAATCGGCAGGTCAGGCAGCAAAAACAACACCAAACGCACCAGTTTCAAAACCAGCAGCGCCCAAAACACCAGAGCAAAAAGCATCAGTTCCACCGAAAGCACCAGAGCAGAAAGCACCAGTTCCATCCAAAGCAGCGGTTTCGCCTAAAACACCAGCGGCTCAGACACCAAAACCAGCTGATGCAGTTCCAAAGAGAAAACTTTCAATAGAAAAAGTTACGATACTGCGCGATGATGTAGAGGAGCAGGTTAAGAATAAAATCAAGGATATTTTGGAAATGCATATCTACCAGCAGACAGAAGGTTTGGAAAAAATTGCGGATGCAGCGCAGAGTGTCATAGCGGATATCCTGGAGGAAGAAGAAGTTGTAGAGAAGGTGTACGATGTAAAGGAGAGAAGTGCTGACATCTATGAACATTCACTTCAGGTATGTACGATCGCTACGCTGATTTCATTAAAGCTTGGATTGACAGAAAAACAAGTGTATGATGTCAGCATCGCTTCTTTGATACACGATCTAGGTCTACGTTATCTTGTCGTACGATATGAAGATCAGGATATCAATCTACTCCCGGCACGGGATCAGGAAGAGTACAAAAAACACCCGATTTATGCTTATACAGCGATTAAAAATGAGACATGGCTTTCTGATACTGCAAAAGAGATTGTAATGAATCATCATGAGAGAAAGGATAAAAGCGGATACCCGCTGGGCACAGATCTTGTTTCACGTATGACACAGATTGTGGGTGTGTGTGACGAATTTGACGAACTGATCTGTGGAATTGGCAAGTCTCGGGTACGTGTTCATGAAGCGATCAATAATATCAGAAATTACAGTGGAATCTGGTACGATTCAGATATTGTAGACGCATTTCTACAATTGATTGCTGTTTATCCGTTTGGGTCAAAAGTAAGAACAAACAGGGGCGAAGTCGGCATCGTAATGCGGCAAAATTCACATTTTCCAGAGAGACCCGTTCTCCGTATTATAGAAGACAAATATGGACAAGCGATCCATGCAGAGTTGGTGGTCGATCTTATCAAAGACACCACAGTGGTGATACAGGAAGTAATAAGATAGACATGAATACAATAAATTTATAGGAGTGTAATAAAATGATAGATATTAAATTTTTGAGAGAAAATCCTGATGCAGTAAGAGAAAATATCAAAAAGAAATTTCAAGACCACAAACTTCCACTTGTCGATGAAGTGATTGAACTTGATGCACAAGCAAGAAAGACACAACAAGAAGCAGACAATCTTCGCGCTGAGCGCAATAAGCTTTCCAAACAGATTGGCGCATTGATGGGACAGGGCAGAAAGGAAGAAGCTGAGGAAGTCAAGAAACAAGTAAATGCACAGGCAAAGACACTTGAGGAGCTCGCTGAGAGAGAGAAAGAACTGGGCGAGAAAGTGGCTAAAATTATGATGACAATTCCAAACATCATTGACCCGAGTGTGCCGATTGGCAGAAATGATGAAGAGAATGTCGAAATCCAGAAATATGGTGATCCGGTAGTTCCTGATTTTGAGATACCATATCACACAGATATTATGGAGAAATTAAATGGAATCGATCTGGATAGTGCGAGAAAAGTAGCCGGAAATGGATTCTATTATCTGATGGGTGATATTGCAAGGCTGCATTCCGCAGTGATTTCCTATGCAAGGGATTTTATGATTGACAGAGGTTTTACCTACTGTGTACCACCATTTATGATCAGAAGCAATGTCGTGACGGGTGTCATGAGTTTTGATGAGATGGATGCCATGATGTATAAGATAGAGGGCGAGGATCTCTACCTGATTGGCACAAGTGAACATTCTATGATTGGAAAATTTATTGACACAATTATTCCAGAGGCAGATCTTCCTAAGACTTTGACGAGCTACTCGCCTTGTTTCAGAAAGGAGAAAGGTGCGCATGGTCTTGAAGAACGCGGTGTCTATAGAATACACCAGTTCGAAAAACAGGAAATGATTGTTGTGTGCAGACCTGAAGAATCTCCTATGTGGTTTGATAAATTGTGGCAAAATACAGTGGATCTATTCCGAAGTCTTGACATTCCTGTGCGGACACTCGAATGCTGTTCTGGTGATCTGGCTGATCTCAAGGTAAAGTCCATTGACGTGGAGGCATGGTCACCGAGGCAGAAGAAATATTTTGAAGTGGGAAGCTGTTCTAATCTCGGCGATGCACAGGCAAGAAGATTAAAGATCAGAGTAAACGCAGAGAAAGGCAAGTATTTTGCCCATACATTAAATAATACAGTCGTGGCTCCGCCTAGAATGTTGATTGCATTTTTGGAGAATAATCTGCAGGAGGATGGTTCTGTCAGAATTCCAAAAGCATTGCAGCCTTATATGGGTGGAAAAACAGAAATTCGGTAATTTTAGAAAGGCTTGATAACGGTGCACAGATATTTAAGAGCGATCGGATTTAGCAAAGTGAAAAAAAGAGATGAGCTGCAGGCACTGATCAATGAAGTGGTTGAGCAGACAATATTGAATCCAGATAAACAGAATAAAAAAGGAAATGACAGGAAAAGACAGGGTTATGCATCTGCGAGAGATATTGCAGCAGATGAGGAAGACTGTGTATATGCAGAGTTGTCTCTGGACTTTGTGCATGGCGCTGGTATCTGTGTGCGTGGTGAGTTTGACGAGGACAATCGCTTTTTGTACGAATACTATTTTCCTTATCTGAGGGGGGATCATATCAGTTCCAACGAGGATATCACGATTGAGAGGCAGGCGGAAAAAGAGTCTTATGCTGGTGTCTGTGACGATATCAAAATTGGTGTCACGATTATTTTTTACTTACAGAATATGATTCCGTACAAAAGGCTGAAGGCTCTGAGACGGCTGCCTGTGCAAGGAACATCGCTGATACTGAGTGCTCTTTCAGTTGATGGTACGATTATGATGCCTATTATTAAAAATGAGTATGAGAAGCAGCGCATTAAGAGGGTATCAAATGAGCGTAATCAATTGATTGCGCAGGCCAGGATGGGCGACGAAGATGCCATTGAGAGCCTTACCTTGGAGGATATGGATACGTATACAACAATATCCAGGCGAATTCATAAGGAGGATGTTTTCAGCCTGGTAGATACGTATTTTATGCCATATGGTGTAGAGTGTGATCAGTATTCTATTCTGGGAGAGATTGTTGCGTTTCGCATGGATAAGAATTGCATTACTGACGAGGAAGTTATCTTTATGACGCTCGAGTGCAATGAGATGATATTGGAGGTATGCATCAACAGGGAGGATCTGTACGGTGAGCCTGCTGTCGGAAGGCGATTCAAGGGAGTCGTGTGGCTTCAGGGCTGCATTGAATTTCCGCAGCAAAATTTTTAAAAAATTGTTGCAATAATTGTGACATCTGATATAATAAAAAAGTACATGGATTCCTTGTATGCATCGCTTCTTCTTTTTCGAAAGAACAGCGTCTCTTCAGGAGGGAGATGTCCGTTTGCCGGAATGATGGGGGATATTAATCTGATAGGTTGTATGGCTTGTATGTTAGCAAGGTTTTCATATAAATTCTCGTAGCTCAGCCGGATAGAGCACACGCCTCCTAAGTGGTAGGTGTTCGATTGCCAGAGCAACGTAAAATCAACAATTTCATAGCTGAATCACTTGCCTATTAGCAAGTTTTTCATACAAGTCCTCGTAGCTCAGTTGGATAGAGCGATCGCCTCCTAAGCGATAGGTCGGACGTTCAAGTCGTCTCGGGGACGCTGGAAAGCATTGAAAACACTGGATTTTTCAATGCTTTTCTTTTTTGTCCCAACAAGAAACTCAAAATCAGAGGACTCGATTTTTTGAATATTTATTATCAGCCGTGTTGCTAATAGGGAATCGAACAATAAATTGCACTTTCAGAGCTGTTGCTAATAATTTGCTAATTGCAAAATTAGCAGGTTTTAGCTGCTAATATCAAACTTTTTTCAAAAGTTATTGTTTCAGTGCTTTTGTCAGCACGGCAACCAGTTCCGGTGATTGTTCCAATGCTGAGATTAAGTTTGCCAGGTCTGAGTTTCCATCTTCAGGCGGTGTTACATCCTTCAATGGATTAACGGAATTTTTAGCGTAGAAGGTTGCCTCAAACTTTTGGGCATTTACCTTTCTGTCCTCATCCAGTATATGTGCATATACATCTGTAATCATATCAATCTGTGAATGACCTGTATCTCCCTGAGTCGCCTTTAAGTCGCCGTGATTGAGCTTCAGCTTATAAGTCGTGCTTGAGTGGCGCAGGGAGTGGAATACAACATAAGGCAGTCCTGCCTTCTCCCGCAGTTTTGAGAACTCTTTTTCCATGATACGGTTTTCCACAGGTCTTCCGTTCGGAAGCGTCAGCACAAGGTTATAATCGTAAAAATCCTGTCCTAAATATTCCTTATACTGATCCTGGATCTGTTTCCACTCTCGCAGTATGTAGGCAACTGTTTTGGGAATCCACACTTTTCTGATACTGGATTCGGTTTTGGGCTTTTTCAGAACAAGGTTAGTATGGGTATTCGACATTAAGGTAGGAAAAATAAACATGATGTCCTTGTCGTCTAACTGTTGCCGTGCTTCCCTTGATACGCGGGCAAGTTCCTGCTCAATCCAAAGGTGGGAATCATCATTTGCAATATCTTCATCTGAAATATGTACCTTATCCCATGTCAGCCCACAAATTTCTCCATAACGCATGGAACACGCGAAAGCCAGGTTCATTGCGACATAAAGCTTCATGTCATCACATTCATCCAGAGCCTTCCTTATCATGTCCGCCGTCCAGATGTCGCGCTTTTTGTAGTTCGTCTTAGGCTTGTTTGCATGAGGGAACGGATTTCTTGCGATAATCTCCCATTTTACTGCCTGCTCGAATGCACATCTGAGTATCTTATGGATACTATGAATAGTGCCAGGAGTAAGGTATTCAGTCTGCGGCTTTCTGTTTTTCTTTGCAACAGGTTTTGTTTTCTGCAGCCTGACATAGAACTCATCCACATACTTCGGGGTAATGTCCTGAACCGCCACGTCACCGATTGCAGGATTGATATAATTTGCAATCAGGGCGCAGTTGGACTCATATGTTGACAATGCCCAGTGCGATGTACCGTAAATTTTTACAAAGTCCCGTAAAAAATCTCTCACGGTTAATTCTTGTGGAGGGATAAAAGTGCCGTTGCCCTGCTGGTTCTCAATTTCCGCCTTTCTCCGTTTTGCTTCAGAGTAGTCCTGACAGGTTTCCCATTTCTGGTGTTTCTCCCCTTTCTCATCCGTATAATAGTAAACTACCGAGTATTTGCTTTTCCTCTTGATAATAGATGCCATTTGT
>CAMWXA010000203.1 GCA_947178035.1 uncultured Lachnospiraceae bacterium
GTTCATGAACTGTCCAAACTCCGCATTGGTGCAGAGTACCTCAAGAAGCGCCACAGCTTCCTCCAAAAAGGCTGTGGTCTTTCCCTCTTCAACGGCAAGTTCAAACAACGCCTGAGCATACGTTTTGGAAACTAGCTTAGCCATGTGCTATCACCTATTTCTTTCAATGTCTTATCAATGAGTTCATGCTGGGCATTTGTATCAATATTGGCTTGAACAATCTGGGCAGCCATAAGTGAAGCAACTGCGACCATCTCGCGCTTCACTTCGTCAGCTAACTTCTGCTTCTCAAGTTCTGCCTCTCTTCTGGCTGTCTCCACAATCCGGGCTGCCTCCTGCTTCGCATCGGCAACAATCTTCGCTTCGTTCTCCATGCCACGCTTGCGCGCGTCAGCTAAAATTGCTTCCGCCTCTTTGCCTACCTGACTTAGCTTCTCTTCGTAGAGGGCGCGCGTATCAGCCGCTGATTTCTGGTCAGCTGCCGCCTGGTCAAGTTCTCCCTTGATCTTCTCTTTCCTGTCATTGAGCATCTTTCGCACTGGATTAAACAAGAAGTGCGATGCGACAAGGAAAAGTACGAACATGGCGATGATCATGAGAACCGTATCCGCCAAAAGCTGGAAGTCCAGGTCAAATAACCGGCTCAGTCCCTCTGTCTCGGTAGCAAGTATCATGGTGTGATTCACCATACCTTTGTACCTCCTTTTTATCATTCTACTTTACATCTTCGGAGAACAGTGATGCTGTTCTCTTAACCGAAACAATGGATTTCTTATTCTGCGTCTTCTGCCGCACTAGAAATTCTGTTCGTTCTGACAAAGTTTTAGATTTTTTCGTCAGCGACTTCTGACTTCGAAAATCTCTTTGTTTAATTATGGTACTAAAGGTTTTACAAACAACAGCAGCATGGCTACAAGCAAACCATAGAGACCTGTTGTCTCGGCAACTGCCTGACCAAGAAGCATGGTAGAAGTAACATCAGACTTTGCGCCCGGATTTCTACCTACTGCTGCAGCAGCATGACCTGCAGCGATACCCTGACCTACACCAGGTCCGATACCTGCGATAACCGCAAGACCTGCGCCAATTGCTGAACAACCTAAGATAAAGTTTGAATTAAATTCCATAATTAATTCCTCCTGCTTAATGAATTCATATAGTTTCCTATTTTCGGCAGACAGCAGTGCTGTTCCTTAACCGAAACTTCATATTTCTTGTGCTGCATCTTTTGCAGCCTTAGAAATTCCTTTGAGTAATAATCCGATTTTGTTCGTCAGCGCCTTATGCTGGCGAATAAATCTTTTTGTCAATTCTAGCCTTCAATAGCGTTGTTAATGTATGTCATTGTCAACATACAGAATACATATGTCTGGATTGCTCCGGAGAACAAATCAAAGTACACATGAAGCGCCGCTGGCCAGCCTGTCGCAATAAATCCAAGCAGACCATAGAGCAATGCCATCATAACAGTTCCTGACAGAACGTTTGCGAACAAACGAAGTGACAGGGAAATGGGTACTGCGATATCACCGATCACATTAATCGGTGCCCATATTGGCCATGGATCACACAGTCCCTTAATCACACCCGAAACCTTCTGATACTTGAATTTGTTAAAGGTAATCAGGGTAAAGGTAATCAGACCAAGTGCAAATGTCACTCCATAGTCAGCTGTGGGTGCTCTAAGACCCATCAGGCCGGAAATGTTACTGATGAGGATGAAAATGAACAGCGTGCCGATATAGTTGGCAAAGGCTGTGGCATTTTTCCCCATTACACCCTTGATCATGTTGTCGAGCATCTCAACGACAAGCTCCACAACGTTTTGGAAAGTTCCAGGGACCTCTGTCGCATGTTTGACCGCCCTGTTCGCACACAGGCAGAATATAATGATAATCGCCATGACGATAAAAAGGCACACATGCGTCGTTGTTATCCACAGCTTCTGACCAAAAAGTTCATACTGAAACACACCGTGTATCATAAAATCAATGTCATCAGCACCGGATAACAAAATTCCTGCTCCCATACACTCACCTCCTTGTTTTATTTCTCTATTCAGTTATTATTTGGGTAACTACTTGTCGCCTCATAGTTACGTTCTTTGTACCTTTGCGGTATCCCCCTACATCTCATCGTGAGACAACCTAGCGAGCAGCGGCTGTAAATAAGCCGATATTTTTAGTCCCATGACTCCTGCAAAAGCAGCCAGTGGATTGCCGATCCTCGTCAGCATCAGTATCCCCATGATAATCACCACCACAAGATATCTGATCATATTTTGTCTCGTTGCTGCTGCCTGCGCCCCCTTTACATCTCTTTCAACGGCGGAATTCAACGTAATCGCCATATGAAAGGCCATAAATATTGCTGTAAGCACTCCTATCCAGAGTCCTACACTGTAACCTGTCTTATTCTCCACGAAAAAGAGTCCGAGCACCTGACACAGGATACCGAATAAAATGATCCCCAGAAGCAGCCCTGGAAGAGCCGTATTAATTTTTCTAAGTCTGGTCTTCATCCTTTTTATCTCCCTCGTAAATTTTCCTTGCCAGAATAAAGATATTTCGAAAGCCAGCCAAAGCACCGACAAAGAATAATAAGACAAACCAAAATGCGGTTCCCAGCTTCCTGTCAAGAAACAGTCCCGCAAAAGAGCACAAAAAAATTGGAACGAGCATATTGATACCAAACTGGGTGATCACAGCCAACGACTGATAGACTGACTTTTTATACTTATTGCTTCTTCCCATTTGTCTGCCTCCATATGCCTATTATCTTCCATTTTTTTGATGTCCAACTACAATTATACAGAATTTTATTTGAATTGTCCACAATTTACTTTATTTCACCATAACATCCGCAAAGGAAAACTTCCCCTCTGTCACTGCAAAAAGCTCCTGTTTTGCGAGTTTGAAGCAATCGATCATCTCCGGAGAGAAGATACCACATTCCCCTTCCATAATCATGCGCGCAGCCTCCTCGACTGCAAACGGATCCTTGTATACACGCTTGCTCACTAGTGCGTCATACACATCGACCACTGACACAATTTGTGCCCATATTGGAATCTCGTCGCCTTTCAGCTGATCGGGATATCCGTTTCCATCATGCCGTTCATGATGATGCCTGCATATGTCATAGCAGTAATGATAAAATTCATTGTCCTCCTGCTTAAATTTCTCAAGAAGCTCACATCCATAAATTGTGTGCTTCTTCATCTCCTCAAACTCCTCCGCCGTCAGCCTTCCGGGCTTTAACAGAATGCTGTCTGGTATCGCAATCTTTCCAATGTCGTGGAGCGCTGACGCATTGACAATCAAAATTGCCTGCTCGTTTGTAATACCATACTGCGGATACATTTTCATAATATATTTCAGGAAAAGCTGCGTAAAATATTTAACCCTCTGAATATGTTCTCCTGACTCAAGACTCCTGAACTCAACCACCGAGCTCAACGCATTGATCAGAAACTCATTGTTCCGCTCAAGCTTCTCTCTGCTCTCCCGAAGCTGTCTTGTGCGCTTCTCGAGCTTGCGTTCCAGATAAATTCTATGCTCAAAGAGCTCCATAATATTCTTAGCGCGCCTCATGACAACATTGGGCGCAAACGGCTTGTAAATAATATCGGAAGCGCCGTACTCATAGGCCTTCTCGTCCGTCTCATCCGTTGCCTCTCCCGTAATCATGATAACCGGAATATAATCAATATAATCTGCATCATTCATGAATCGCAGCACATCAAGACCAGATTTCTTCGGCATCAGCAGATCCAGGAACATAAGACAGATTTTATCACTATTTTCCATGATGGCATTGATTGCCTGCTCACCATCCTCGGCTTCAATAATGTTATATTGTTCCTCAAATATGAATTTTATCATCTCGCGGTTTAACTCCGCATCATCCGCAATTAAGATTGTATCCTTCTCCATTGTCTCCATTGCCGTCTATTTCCTTCCTCTCACTGTATTACGCCAACAACTTCTCAATCCCTGCAATCACAAGATTGTAATCGGTTGTCACTACATCTAACATCTGCTTTGCACTCTCCAAATCCTTTCCGCGAAGCACCTCCGTAATTTCGTGGCTGGACTGGTAAAGGCGCGTGAAGGCCATATTCTGGCACATGCCTTTCATCGTATGCGCTGCCCGGAATGCATCCTCAGCATTTCCGTCATTGATGCACTGAACAAGAGCCTTATAGCTCTCATCCCTTGTAAACATTCCTGCAAATTTCCTGATCCGCTCCTCTGTTCTCAGCCGCGTCATAATCTCATTGTAGTCGCCGCCTACTTCCTCGTAAAACTCCTGTACTGTCATAGTTTCCCTCCTGAATTCCTCTTATTTGAAATTACACAATAATTGTTTTCCCACATTTAGAATTATATCGCATCTTTTCGCATAATTCAACCTCTTTACCCGGAAAGAAAAAGCCTTTCACAGGGCGGTATGTTACAATTCACACCCACGCCGGTATCCGCATCTCCAGCAGCGATGCAGATACCACTCAGTGCACTTTTTAAGTGTTCATATCCTCAATCATCGGCTGGATCTGCGAAATAATGTGATCCATATCTTCAAATATAGCGCTTTTGGTCGTTCCAAGATTGTTCGCGCACTCAATGTGTCTGACAACCTCCTGATACTGCTGCTTAATCTCGTCAAAAAACTGTCCAATTGCCTGAAGCTCCCTCTGCGCATCGTCAATCACACCTGAAATCTCTGTCTGTACAGATATCGTATTGTCTGCAGCATCTATAATCCTGTTAAAGGACTCATATGTACTGTTGACTGTATCAATGTTTCGACTCAATGCCTTCTGTGACTCAGCGATACTGTTGTTCAGTTCCCCTGTTCCGTTCTCCACTTCATGCACTCCGCTATCCACTTCTTTTGCGAGCTCCTTGATCTCATCCGCGAGCTCCTTTACACTCGTCGCGACAACTGCAAACCCTCTGCCGAACTGTCCCGCTCTTGCCGCCTCGATGGATGCGTTGAGCGCCAGGATATTCGTCTGTTCCGCAATCGATATAATCTTTTTCATGCACCGCTGGATTCCCTCTACGGAAACCTGCAGCTGGGAGAACGTCTGCTCCATGTCACTGTAAGATTTCTCTACCTGAACAGAAGTGCTCTTTAGCTCCTCCACCTTTCCGTGCGCTTCGGACACCGCATCGTTGATCGCTCCCCGCACCTGTCCAAACTGCCCTGCCACACTGTTAATGTCAGAAAAGGACTGCTCAAAATTTGATAGCCGGTCGTGAAAGCTGTCAGCCTTTTTCATGACTCCCTTAAATGAACTCCCCACCATGCCAAGCTCCCACAAGGATTCTACTTCCTTGCCAACTAACTCCTTCTGATAGTCCTTCAAACTCTCTGCCACATGCTGTATCGGATAAAGACTTTTTCCGCTGCCTTGTCTGCTGCCAGCCTTTTTCCATTGTATTTTTGAAAATGCCATCTTATAACCTCCTTTTACTCAAATACCACACAAGTCATGGACTGATTGACAAACCGGTTATTGTAGTGCTCGCCATATCCAATCATCCCTGCATGGCTTCCCAGCTCCGACATTTCCTCCAGATATGTCTGCATATATCCGCGCTCGCAAAACAGTTTATAGCGGAAGAGACAATTGACTGAGAAAACTGCAGATCGCTTTGGAAATTCACGGCAAATATTCTCAATCGTCCGCTGCACGACAGCTTCATAGTCGCCAAGATCCAGCAGGAGCAGGACATCCGAATCATTTACCTGGCGGAAACAGGCAAGCGCATCCCCTCTAACCTCTTTAATAGAAATAATGCATGTGTCATCTCCATTAATTTTTCCAAAAGGATTCTGAAAGGTCTGTGTCAGTATCTCCTCGTCTGTTACATGGAGAATATTTTTGTAAACCTGCTTAGCCGGTTTTCCGTTCAATGTTCCAATCACGTAATTTTCTTTGTCCGTGTCCGAAGCAATAAACCGGTAATTTCTTAGCTTTTGATAGATATTTTCCTTGTACGTCTTTACCCGGCCGTTCAGGTTTCGCACAATTGCATAGGCCACTGCATCCTCATAAACCATCCCGTTGACTGATACCTTTCCTGCATCACCTGTTCCGCCAACCAGGGAAATGCCACTGCGCTTCAGAACAGTATTAAGCGTCGTCAGTACACAAGCATCATTTCCAGCACAAAAATCGATACAAACAGTATCCTCCCTGGTGCCATTGATCCGATGCACATCCTCCTCAAGCCGATGAATGTATTTTACAGGCATAACAGAGACTTGTTCCAGCACATTTGCAACTGCATTAACACCATCCAGGAATGCAACAATACCAACCCCCTCTTCCACCATTCTAATATCATAGCTCATCCCGATACATCCTATACTTGGAACTCCTGGATAACGCCTTTCCAATGCCTTTACATGTGACTCAAACTGACCGTTGTTTGACATCAACATAATAAATTGAGGGTTCTTCAGTCCGTTGACCGCTTCTGCCAGATTTCCACTCCGGCTCATTCCAAAAAACTGTCTCATGCTATCGCCTCCTTAACGTATTCATTTTTCATTTGCCTAAATTTTCCGATAACTGTTATGATTATACGTTAAAAATGCATAAAATGCAACGACTATTTCACATAATAAGCATCCAATAAAACAGCGATTAAAACATTGAAGCTGACGCAAAAAAGAGGTACACTGTAATTGTAACCGTTTACCACTTTATAAGGAGAACACGCATGGAGCAATTAAACATTTATCGCAAACGCATGATACCTGATGAATGCATTTTATTAAAAGATGATCTCATTCTCGAAAGAACCGATGACCGGATCGTTACCAAATGGAACACGCTGAAACCACGCCGAGATTTTCATCATGGCTATTCTTGCTATTTCCTTAAACTCGGTTACAAAGTGAGCAAATTTTACCGTGAGGATGACACGCTTCTGTACTGGTATTGTGATATCGTTGACTATACTTATCAGGAAGCAGATAATGCACTGATTGTCACAGATCTCCTCGCCGACGTGGTCATCTACCCGGATGGCTATATCAAGGTACTCGATGTCAATGAGCTTGCCATTGCCCTCGAGAAAAATCTGTGTGAACCACATGTCATCACACAGGCGCTGCGAAAACTTGACAGGCTGCTGAATCTGATTTATGATGACAAATTTGACACTTTGTCATCGGATATTGAAAAGTGGGTATCCTCCACCCAGTCTGATATGAATTAGTGTGCCAGAAACACAGGCATAAAAGACAAATGCATAAGGGCAATGCCTTATCTCCGGATTGTCTGATGCCGCAGACGGACATTCGGGCACTTAACAATGAACTCTTGCGAAAATTGGCAGAATTGGAACTCAAAATCCTTGCAGCCCTTTAAAATTGTGTGTTTGTGGAATTGTATGCGCTAAAAATCTGCACAATTTAGGTTGTAAACTGAATTGTGCAAAAATTAGCGTATACAAGGGAATGAATGCTTTAAAATAGCCATTTTCAAAACCTTGTCATATAAAAATGTATATGCTAATTAGAGTAGACAAAATTTCAATTCAAAGTCCTTGAAACCCTTGAAAACTCAACCACTACTGTATAAATCCGTAGGTTCAATGTGCTGTTAAAGCAGATTATCCTTTTATCGCTGCTTCTTATCCCTTCTTAAGGTTGTGTATAAATGAGATACTTCCTGTAATCTCCCATCATGTTCATTTTATGTCCTTGTGTTCCATTCTCTTCTTTCTAAACACAAAGCTATGGAGCAGACCTAAAGGTTTCGCCTTAAGGCGAGGGATTTTACCCAATTATACAGACATTAAACCTTTGTAACTTTGTATACGCTAAAATCTTGCACAATTTAAGTTGTTTTATAAAAGTGACCATTTCCATATCTGACATACAAAATAAAAGAGGACAGAATTGGCCAATATTGCCGTTGGCCAATTC
>CAMWXA010000204.1 GCA_947178035.1 uncultured Lachnospiraceae bacterium
TTTTTAAGGCATTTGAACGGATTATGTGGTATTTTGGCGGATGCTGTATTTAAAGCGCAAAAAGTGCGATAAGTAACTGTTGCAAGATAAATTGACAATCTTATATAATGGACATTGCCAAATCCTGCTAGAATTTGTAAGTATACGTAAGTTGGGAGTAACGTTTATAAATTCTTTGGCCAAGATTATGATTGGGAGACGTGATTATGGTGGCATTTGGCAGTCAAAGATTGGAATGGAGGAAAAACTTATGGAACAGTTAAACGTAATGACACAGCAGGATAACGAGAAGATTTTTAGAATTCTCAGCGATTTATTGACAAAAGACAAGGAATTTCAGATCATGATCACCGTTCCGGCCGGTTCAAAGCTGACGGGTAGTGATAACAGTCTGATGGCGAAGAAAATGGACAGCAGACCAGAACCGAGTTCCTTGGAAAATGCACATGATCTTGAAAAAGACGTAACGGACATGATACATGAGATAGGGGTACCTGCCCATATCAAAGGGTATCAGTATCTTCGTGAGGCGATTATGATGTCGGTGGAAGATATCGAGATGCTCAATTCAATCACAAAGATTCTTTATCCGTCTATCGCGAAGAAATACCAGACAACACCAAGCCGCGTGGAGCGTGCTATCAGGCATGCGATTGAAGTTGCGTGGAGCAGGGGGAAGATGGAGACACTGGACTCACTTTTCGGATACACGATCAATATCGGAAAGGGAAAGCCCACGAATTCTGAGTTTATAGCTTTGATCGCAGATAAAATAAGACTTCATTACAGGGCATAATAAAGAGCATAATCGGACAAATTCCTTTACATTCCTGCCGCGATTGGTGTATAATAATTTTACAAGTAGCAACACTGGGATTAGTGTGGAAAGGGATTTGATAAGATGAAAAATATTTTATTTGTGGCTTCAGAGGGTGTACCATTTATTAAAACGGGAGGGCTTGCAGACGTGGTAGGTTCGCTTCCGAAGTATTACGATAAGAGATATTTTGATGCAAGGGTAATCTTACCCAAATATATGTGCATGTCAGATCACGTAAAGTCATTGATGCAGTATAGAACTCACTTTTACATGGATTTTATGGGACAGAGCGAGTATGTGGGAGTACTTGAGGCACAGTATGATGGCATCACATATTATTTTATTGATAATGAAAAAATGTTCGGAGGTTTTAAACCGTATAGTGATGATCATATCGGTGAGATTACGAAATTCGTATTCTTTTCAAAGGCAGCATTGTCAATTCTGCCAGTCGTAGGATTCCGGCCTGACATTGTACATTGTCATGACTGGCAGACAGCAATTATCCCTGTATATTTAAAGGAGAGATTTGCGCAGGGTGAATTTTATCAGGGAATTAAGTCGATCATGACAATCCACAATCTCAAGTTCCAGGGGATCTATGATATCAAGACGGTTCAGCGAATTACTGGTCTTGACGGTTCTTATTTTGCGCCGGATAAGCTGGGATACTTTAAGGATGGCAACCTGCTCAAGGGCGGACTTACCTATGCGGATGCGATCACGACAGTAAGTGCGACGTACGCGGAGGAGATTAAGACAGATTTCTATGGGGAGAAGCTTAATGGACTTCTGACAGCGAGAACAAACGATCTGAGGGGTATTGTGAACGGTATTGATTACAATGAATACAATCCAGATACCGATCAGTTTATTGTACATCATTATAATGCTTCAAACTTTAGAAAAGAGAAGATTAAGAATAAGAGGGATCTGCAGAAGCAGCTGGGAATGGATGAGAATGACAAAAAGATGATGATTGGTATTGTGTCAAGACTGACAGACCAGAAGGGCATGGATCTGGTTGCCTACATTATGGATGAGATGTGCAGCAAGGACGATGTGCAGCTGGTAGTGCTTGGCACAGGTGAGGAGCGCTATGAGAATATGTTCCGTCATTTTGACTGGAAATATCATGGCAAAGTCTCTGCAAATATCTACTATTCAGAGGAACTCTCTCACAGAATCTATGCGGCCTGTGATGCTTTTCTCATGCCGTCATTGTTTGAGCCCTGCGGACTTAGCCAGCTGATGTCACTGCGCTATGGTACAGTTCCTATTGTGCGTGAGACAGGTGGACTGAAGGACACAGTGGCGCCTTACAATGAATATGAAAATACCGGAACTGGGTTCAGTTTTACAAACTACAATGCGCATGAAATGCTCAACACAATCCGGTATGCAGAACAGATATACTACGATAGAAAACGGGAGTGGAACAAGATTGTGGACAGAGCTATGGCGACGGATTATTCATGGGCTGTGTCCGCCAGAAAGTATCAGGAGATGTACGATTGGATGATAGGAAACTAAGTGCGGCTAAGGACGCAGCCTAAGTCTTACGAAGTTTCCGGAAAGTACGCAAAGGCAGCGTTCTTTCAGTGTATTTGCAGTGTGGGATAGAGAGAACGCGTGAATGCGTTCTTTCTCTGTGTCAGGAGTGTACATAAGGCAGGGATTGAGATGGCATTTGACGGAGTGACAATTGCGGGGATTGTCAGTGAATTGAGAGATAAATTAGTTGGAAACAGGGTTTATAAGATTGCGCAGCCGGAGAGAGATGAGCTGATTCTGACTGTAAAGGGAAGTTGTGGACAAGTGCGGATGCTGATGTCGGCAGATGCATCGCTTCCGCTGTTGTATTTGACAGAGAAGAACAAGATGAGTCCTATGACTGCGCCGAATTTTTGTATGCTTCTGCGCAAGCATCTGCAGAATGCGCGCATTGTGTCAGTGACGCAGCCGGGGCTTGAGCGTATCGTGCGCTTTGAGCTGGAACATCTAAATGAGCTGGGTGACTTATGTAAAAAGTATTTGATTATAGAGCTTATGGGAAAGCACAGCAATATCATATTCTGTGACGACAAGGATATGATTATTGACAGTATCAAACATATTTCTGGTATGGTAAGTTCCGTCAGGGAGGTTTTGCCGGGACGTTCGTATTTTATACCACAGACACAGGATAAGGCTGAGCTTCTTGAGAGCAGCACGGATGAGATCGCAGCCGTGCTAAAAACAAAGAGGGCACAGGCGAAATGCTTGCCGGTGTATAAGGCGGTCTATACTGGTTTTACGGGAATATCGCCGTGTATCGCGCAGGAGCTGTGCTACAGGGCAGAGATTGATGCGGATTTGCCGGTTTCAGAGCTGGAAGCAGAAGCACTGGAACGAATTGCTGTTGAAATTAGAGAATTGGCGGATAATGTGAAAAGCGGAAAATTCTGTTTCAATGTCGCATACGAGAACAGCCAGCCGGCCGAATATGCAGCCATAAGATTGAGCTCTTATGCGCAGGAGCAGATCAGGAGCTTTGAGAGTATCTCAGCGCTGCTGGAATATTATTATGCAGAGAAAAATGTGATTACACGTATCCGACAGCGTTCTGTGGATTTGCGTAAAATTGTACAGACAGCGCTGGAGCGGAATGTGAAGAAATATGATCTGCAGATGAAACAGCTTCAGGATACTGAGAAACGGGAAAAATACAGAATATATGGCGAATTGCTCAATGCATATGGCTATGGGGTGGAGACGGGGGCTGAGTCGATGGAAGCACTCAACTACTATGATAACCAGATGATAACCATACCGCTTGATCCGATGCTGTCTGCGGGGGAGAATGCCAAGAAATATTTTGACAAATATCAGAAGTTAAAACGCACATACGAGGCTTTGACGACGCTTACAAAGGAGACAAAGGAGGAGATTGAACATCTCTCGTCTGTCAGTATTTCCCTTGATATTGCGCTGAAAGAAGAGGATTTGGTACAGATTAAGGAAGAATTGATCGAGAGCGGCTATATCAGGAGAAGGGGCAATGGAAAGCGTGAGAAGATAACGAGCAGACCATTTCACTACATCAGTAGTGATGGGTATCACATTTATGTCGGCAAAAATAACTATCAGAATGAGGAGCTTACGTTCAAATTTGCGACGGGAAATGACTGGTGGTTTCACACAAAGGGCATACCAGGTTCCCATGTGGTAGTCAAAACAAACGGCGGGGAACTTCCCGACCGGGTATTTGAGGAGGCCGGAAAGCTGGCGGCGTACTATTCTCAGGCAAGAGGGCAGGAAAAGGTGGAGATTGACTACACGCAAAAGAAAAATGTCAAGAAGCCCAATGGTTCCAAACCAGGATTTGTGGTGTACTACACCAATTATTCGCTGGTTATTGACTCGGACATTGCGGGCATAAAACAGATCGAGGATGACAAAGCAAAATGATGCTGCCGTTCATCTAAGTCTCAAAGCAGGAGGAATGGTTACAGTTCAGCCTAGGACTTTGCACTGCGCTGCAAAGTCCGTAAGAAAAACTTGCAGTTGAGATGCATCAAGCCACGGAACGTGGCTTTGACAACCGCGAAGCGATTTTGCATGGCTTGATGCTTGTAACAGGAAGCCAAAGGCTGAACTGTTACGGGGAATGGTAAAATCACAGGAATCGTTCTTGCCATATTTTGAAACGAAGTGTATGATAGAAAAAGGATAAAATGTTAGAAAAGACTTACCGGGAGATTATCGATTATGGGAAAAAATGTATTAGAGTACAATTTGATGCGCAGGAAAGTTTCCAAGAATCCATTTCAGATTGAAGTTGAGGAAAAGCTGGGGAGAAATGATGATTGTTGGTGCGGCAGTGGGAAAAAGTACAAAAAATGCCACGGTTCGTTTGATGAAAAACTTGATGACTACAGACGCAGGGGGGTTTTGGTGCCGCCGAGGCGCATTATCAAGAATCCGGATCAGATACAGGGGATTCGTGAGAGTGCCAAAGTGAATATCGCGATACTGGATTATCTGGATGAACATATCGAAGAAGGGATTTCTACACAGGAGATTGACAACTGGGTAAGTGATATTACAAAAAAGCATAACGCAATAGCAGCACCGCTGAATTATGAAGGTTTTCCAAAGAGCGTGTGCACTTCGGTTAACAATGTGGTTTGTCATGGCATTCCATCCAAAAATGAAGTTCTGAAAGACGGGGATATCATCAATGTGGATGTGTCTACCATTTATAAAGGATATTTTTCGGACTCTTCCAGAATGTACTGTATCGGAAATGTCTCCGCAGAGAAAAAGCGCCTGGTGGATATCACAAGGCAGAGTCTTGAAATCGGACTGCAATATGTGCAGCCATGGAGAAAAATCGGGGACATGGGGGCGGCGATTCACGAATTTGCCGTGCAAAATGGTTATTCCGTTGTCAGGGAGATCGGTGGGCATGGTGTAGGACTTGAATTTCATGAGGATCCGTGGGTTAGCTATGTATGCCCGAAGGATACCGGCATGTTGATGGTTCCCGGAATGATTTTTACAATAGAGCCTATGATCAATATGGGAAAAGAAGATATTTATATATCCGATGACGATGGGTGGACAGTGTATACAGATGACGGCCTTCCCTCAGCACAGTGGGAGATACAGGTGCTTGTCACAGAGGATGGATACGAGATTATTTCATATTAGGAACTGTAGAAAAATAAGTGATGCAGGCTGCGCAGGATATTTCTTCGAGAGTGCAGCACAAAAAAACGCAGGCGTAGAAGGCAAAGGCATTGCCCTTTATGCCTTTGCCTTCCATGCGCCCTTCATTTGGCACAAATATCACGCAAAGTGGTGAATACGACGCATACGCGTCGTTATGCAGATGGCGGGAATGATTTTTCAAACACGTTCTAGGGCGAAGAATGACATGGCAGATCGCACATGTCTTTTTTTGATACACAGCCCCATGCAGAGGAAATAAGCCGTTAAGGCAGTGCATGGGGCGCTTATAATTTTATAATTGGGTTGACACGATTGGAAAAATAATGTATGATGTCATAAGAATAAATGTTCGCAAAACAAATATTCGAATACGAACAGGAATAAGGGAAAACATTTATGTTTCGAAAAAAAGACTTCTTATTGATTACAGCAATTATTGTGATAGCAGTGGTATCAGCCATCCTGATTGCGCTTGCGCAGAGTGAAGCCGGAGCGATGATACGTATTACAATAGATGGGACGTTTTATGGGGAATACAGTCTGTCAGAAAATCAGACGATATCAGTGGATGAGACGTTAGGATATAACCGGATTGTGATCGAAAATGGTAGTGCGTATATGGCTGAGGCAGATTGTCCCGACAAGTATTGTATGGACTATCTGCCGATTGCAAAGAATGGGGAGACGATCATCTGTCTGCCGCACAAACTTGTAGTTGAGGTGGTAGGGACGCAGGATGCACGGCAGCTGGATGTGGTTGTTCCATAATACGATATGACAGGGGAATGTTTATGACAACGAAGAGAGCAGCATACTGTGCCATGCTGACAGCATTGGCAGTGATATTTGGATATGTGGAGGCTTTGATACCGATTGGTTTTGGCATACCAGGAGTGAAACTGGGGCTTGCCAATATTGTGATTGTCATTGCACTGTATATTCTTCCCAATTATCAAGTGTTTGTGATACAGCTGATGCGTATTGTGCTTGTCTCCTTTCTGTTCGGCAATATGTCTATGATGCTCTACAGCCTTGCGGGGGGGATGCTAAGCCTTCTTGTGATGTGTTATCTGAAAAGAATGGACATTTTTTCTGTCACAGGCGTCAGCATTGCAGGCGGTGTAAGCCATAATATCGGACAATTGGTTGTGGCAGTGCTGGTAGTACAGAATCTAAAAATAGCGTTCTATTTTCCGGCATTGATGATGGCTGGACTTGTCACAGGCTGTGTTATAGGGATGTTGGCCTGTCGGATTAAATCAGTAATTGAGAAAATCGATATTGGATAAAATTCACAGACAGATAGAGAAGGGAAGATGGTTATGTCAGGAGAAAAGCTGATTTTTCATATAGATGTCAACAGTGCCTTTTTGTCCTGGGAGGCGGTAGAGCGGCTAAAGCATCCGGAGCAATTTCCAGAAATCACAGTGGATCTTCGCGAGATTCCCTCAGCAGTAGGAGGAGACCAGTCAAAGCGTCATGGAATTATATTGGCAAAATCTATTCCGGCAAAAAAATATAAGGTGCAGACGGGAGAACCCATCACAGATGCACTCAAAAAGTGTCCAAATCTGGTGCTGGTTCCGTCGCGGCATGGGATATACAGGGAATATTCAAGAGCATTTTTGTCAATTCTTGAAAGGTATTCTGATATGATTGAACAGTGTAGTATTGATGAGTGTTTTGTTGACATGACAGGTACAGAGAAGCTTTTTGGCCCTCCTGTAGAGGCGGCTGAACGCATCAAAGACGAGATTTATCGCGAGTTAGGTTTTACTGTAAATGTGGGGATATCCACGAACAAGCTGCTTGCGAAGATGGCGAGTGATTTTAAGAAGCCGAATTTGGTTCACACGCTGTTTCCGCATGAGATTCCGGATAAGATGTGGGGGCTTCCTGTGGGCGATTTGTTTTTGGTCGGGAAATCGACGGCGCGGTCGCTCCACACTTTAGGGATTCATACAATTGGCGAGCTGGCACATACTGACCCACAGATTTTAAGAGGCGCGCTGAAAAAGCAGGGAGAGGCAATCTGGAAATTTGCAAACGGTGAGGGAGCATCCATTATAGAGCCAGAGCCTGCAGACAATAAGAGTTATGGGAATGCCACGACAATTGCTTTTGACGTGACGGACGAGTCCACTGCCAATATGGTGCTGATGTCGTTGGCGGAGACCGTTGGGAGACGTCTTCGCAATGATGCGGCGAAAGCTGAGGTTGTGACAGTCAATATTCGGTACAGTGACTTATCGCGGGTGTCGCACCAGTGTGAGTTGTCGCGCGCTACCAATATTACACTGTCTCTTATACCCAGCTGCCGCTGCCGACGGATAGCCTTGGGTAGATCTCGGTGGTCGCCGTATCCTTAAAAAAACGAGGGGGGGGGGGGGGG
>CAMWXA010000205.1 GCA_947178035.1 uncultured Lachnospiraceae bacterium
CTGCCGGAAGCGGATTCTGAAACAATAGCGCTGTCAGTTCGTACACGCACACAACCATCAGTATATTTGGCAGAATATAGACTGCTGTCGATGCCAGAAAATCATACAAATGCACCTCGAATCCCGCTTCCCTCGTTCCGGCAAGACACAATCCATAAAAAACCAGATTCAGCGCCATGAGCGCCATAAAGCAAATCAAAAATCCTCCCGCAGCCTTGCCGAGCACATATTCCGTAGCCGGAATCGGCTTTGTGTGCAGCAGCTCATACGTATTTTTCCTGGTATCCTGCAAAAACAGGACCGACAGCAGAACCACTGCAAAAAACAACAGGAACAGGCTGGCAAAATCGGCATATTTTCTGGAAAAATACCAGGAAAAACTGTTGTCCTGCAGTTTCCTGTCCAGGTATGCATTTACCTCCTCCGCGGTTCCCCTGCGGTATCTTGTGATAAATTCATACTCCCGCCCCGCGCCGAGATACGCATATTTTTCCTCGAGATAGTCAACCATCTCCACAATGTCCATCTCTTTCATTTCCCCGACGAGCGCCTGCGTCTCCTCCTCTGTCATGCCGTACGCAGTCTGAAAAATCGTCTGCAGGTACGCTTCCCAGACTTCCCTGCGCTGGTTCTCATCGGCCGCCGGTATCACCCCCTCCATAATGTCACTGTCTGCAATCGGAATCTCCGCGGCTGCTTCTATGTCCTGTTCTGTAAAATAGTGAATCCCCAGATAGGGACCTACCTGCTGATAGATACCCAGCGCCATGAGCGCCAGCCCAATCCAGTAAACGGGATTGCGCAGATACTTCCTGATTTCCCACCTGACAATTGCCTTCATGTCAAACCCTCCATTTCTTAACGATTTCATACCATCAAGGCAATGATAATCCATAAATGACAACAAAAAGACAATAAAAAACGAAGAAAAGCTCCTGTCAGTACATCCATCTGTACCGACAGGAGCTTCTCATTCCCCCACTTATACGATATTGTATTCCATCATCTCACAGACCAGTCTTGAGCCCTCCGCAGTCTCTGCCGGAAGCAGCGCACGCGCGACACATTTTAGCTCGTCCGACGCGTCGTCCTCCTTCTTCAGATACGCATAGTCGCCCTCAAGACTGTTCACCGTGTAATAAATCTTATCCAGCAGCATCTCAATTCTCCCCGATGATTTCCTTCACTGCCGCCGCAATCTTATCGCACTTGCAGTTTGCAAAGAAATACTCCCTGAACTTCTCGCCGCTCAGTGCACCCTTGCAGAGCTCCCTGTCAAGTTTCGGCAGAATATCGCACAGATCCGCGTGTGTCACAGTCTTTACCTCGTCGAGAATCTTCTTGTTTCTCTGCTCCGGCACAACACGCTCCTTCGGATATCCACCGCCGCCTGGTGTGCAGAACAGCTTCTCGAAGATATATTCCAGATTGAGCTCACCGCCCCAGCCGAAGTTCTCTGCAAACGGAAGCGCTACACAGTTTCCGTCGTTTACCTGTGAGAATAAGTATGCATCAAGCGGTGACTCGATATGACCGCAGAGTACCTTGGGGAATGCGTTGCACGCAAGCATAGCGCCCTCGCCTGTGCCGCATCCTGTTATGACAAAATCCGCCGCCCCGGAGTTCAGAAGTACCGCTGCCAGAATACCGTTCTGCACATAAGTCAGCTGGTGCTCGTCCTCCGCAGTGTACATTCCGTAATTAAATACTTCATGCCCCATCGGCTCTACGACCTTCCTGAGTGTCTCGCAGATCATGGCATTTTTTGCCGCCTGGCTGTTTTCGTTGATCAGTGCAATTTTCATTATGTTGTCCGTCCTTTCCTTATTGTAACTACAAATACTATTAATCACTACTTTCTGATGCCCTTCCTCTCCTGCCTTCACATGACTATAGTATAGCACCAACTACAGTGTCTTTTCCACTGTTTTTGTATATTGTTTTTGTTCGTCTTTATGGTAGTGTTCGACACTGGACTGTGCTCACCAGCTTTTCTTTAATTCCATATCCCAGATCTCTGGCATTGTCGAATCCCCATTATTGATTAGTCCGCTGCTCTTTAACAGCGCTGCCAGCGTATCCTAGTAAACCTCCTCCTCATCACTTATTTCCTTTTTTCACGATAATAATCCGACAGATCGATGCCATAAGCAATTTCCAACTCCCTCAGCAAGGTATCTGCAGCCGTGTCGTACTCTCTGCTTCTGAGCGTGATGTTACAGCTAACCAGATATGAGTCCTTTACTTTTGTCATGCCACATACTTTTGATACAGTATCATAAACTTCCCCTGTCTCGTCCGGCTCCTCGTACGCAACAATAATATATGTTTCAGCTAAGGGTGCGTAAAGTTACTGTTTAGACGACACATGTTGTGGGAATGCTGCGCCTGTCATTTTGTGTGCAAAAGTTGTTTCTGTTTACACCTTCAATGCATAAAATTGTGCCCCAATCAGAAGAGACGAGAACAATAGCCATAGAAAAAGTAGTACAATATCCATAATTTGCAGCCTAGTGCAAAGTCCTGAGATAAACTTATGGGTGCAATGTTTACCACTCTATGATATACTTTGATTATCAATCGCTAAAAAATAATTTCCACGAGGTGTCCCATGAACTATTCCGATATTTTAAAATCCGAATCCTACAGCTTCTTACAGTCCGACGAGCACCTGGGCAGATACGTAATCCTGCTTGGGCTTGCCGGAAGCTATTCCTATGGCACAAACAATGAAAACAGCGACATCGATGTGCGCGGCGTCACCCTGAACAGAAAATCCGACCTGATCGGGCTGACAAACTTTGAGCAGTATGTGGACACGCAGACCGATACCACCATCTATGGCTTCATGAAAATGGTCACACTGCTCCTTTCCTGCAATCCCAACACGATCGAACTGCTTGGGCTGAATCCGGAACATTATCTGTATCTGCACCCGCTCGGACAGGAGCTGATCGACAACGCGCATCTGTTTCTGTCCAAACGCGCCATCCATTCGTTTGGCGGCTACGCGGATGCACAGCTGCGGCGCCTGCAGAACGCGCTGGCGCGAGACTCCTATCCGCAGCGTGAGAAGGAACAGCATATCTTCAATTCCGTGAAGAATGCCATGTACGATTTCAGGAAGCGCTACGAGCCTTTTGAAAACGGCGCAATCCACCTTTATACGGACAGGGCGGTCAATCCCGATTTCGAGACTGAGATTTTTGTGGACGTCAATCTGACACACTACCCGCTGCGCGACTACAAGAATATCTGGAATGAGATGAACAACATTGTCAAAGACTATGACAAGCTCGGAAAGCGCAACCGCAAGAAGGACGACAATCATTTGAACAAACACGCCATGCACTTGATTCGTCTCTTTATGATGGCAATTGACATCCTGGAAAAAGGCGAGATCCGCACCTACCGCACGGAAGAACATCAGCTCTTACTACAGATACGGGGCGGTGAATACCAGAAGGAGGACGGCACTTTCCGGGAAGAATTTTATGAACTGTTAAATGACTATGAGAAAAAGCTGGACAATGCGGCGGCGCACACCACACTTCCCGACGAACCGGATATGAAATTAGTGCAGGAGTACATCATGTCAGTCAATGAAAAAGTGGTATGCGGCAAAATATAGATTGTACAATAAAAATCAGAGTGGTCTAAATAAATCACCTGTCAATAAATCATCTATCAATAAATCATTTTTTATCGATAAATCATTTTTATCATAGAAAGGATGCTGTGCAATGAAATATAAAGATTTTGAGGGTTTCATCGAGGAACTTGTCTCTCTGAAATTAAAAGAAATCGAGGAAACAGAACATGTGAAGATACTCCACGCCGTCGAGTCCGGCAGCCGGGCATGGGGGTTTGCGTCTCCCGACAGTGATTATGAGGTGCGTTTTATCTATATGCGCGATCAAAAATATTATCTGGGCCTACAACCCAGACAGGACTTTATCGACTGGGAACTCGACGAGACACTCGACATCAACGGCTGGGATCTGTCAAAGACACTGCAGCATTTCCACAAATCCAACGCGACGCTTTTCGAGTGGGCAAACTCACCGGTTGTCTACCGCACAACACCGGAGTGGAGACAAATCTATGCCGCCGCGGAAAAATATTTTTCCCGCAAGTCCGCCATGTACCACTATTACGGCACTGCACGGAAAAATTATCATGAACATCTGACGGACGAGTATGTGAAATACAAGAAGTATTTCTATGTGCTGCGCCCTGTTCTGGCGTGCAGATGGATTGAGAAAAAGGTCTCTCCGCCGCCGGTTTTATTTGAAGAGCTTGCGAGCGAAATGTTAGCGGAAGACCTGAAAGATGTCGTAAACCAGCTCCTGGAAACGAAAAAGCAGATGACTGAATCTGGGAAAGGCCCCCGCATTGACCATCTGAACACGTACATTGAAAATCAGCTTATATACTACAAAGCCACAATTGACGCGATGGACGATGACCGCACACCGGACTGGGAAATATTGAATCAGGTCTTTCTCAATCTGCTTGGTGTTGGTCAATAAGTGTGTTGGTGCAGCATACATAATCATTCTATATTTCCTACAATTCTGCCGCCCTTCATTCTATAAACAATATCGCACAGGGACTGGATGTCTTCCTTATAATGGGATGCAATCAGAATCAATTTTCCTTGTTCCCTCGCTTCAAGGATGTGTTTTCTCGCATTGTTTACCGTCCCTTCATCCAGTGCATTTAACGGCTCGTCCAGAATCAGGATTTCCGGATTTTCCATGAAAGCCATAGACAACGCCAGTTTCTGCTTCATCCCAAGGGAATATTTTCCGACTGCCTTTTTGTCGTCAGGGTCAAGTCCGAACATCTCCAGTACTTCCCGTATCCGCGCGCTATCTGTTTTCATGTGATAAGCGGCAATGACAGCAAGGTTTTTCACTGCACTGTAATATGGAATATACTCTGGCCTCTCAATAATAAACCCTGCATTCTGCAGCAGATCGGTCAATTCCACCCCATCTATGGTAATGGAGCCAGATGTCTTTCTCATAAGCCCCAGCAGAATCTTAAACAGCACTGTCTTGCCAGCTCCGTTATCACCCACAAACCCATAGATTTTTCCGGAGTTCAGTGTCAGGCTGATATCCGCAAGAAGTGTCGCTCCCTTTATTGTTTTACATACATTATTCATCCTGATCTGCATTGTCCAAATCCCCTTTCTGATAATACAACCATATCCCTGCGCTGGTAACAATACATAACACCAGACCACAGACAATCCCATACTGTATCCAGTATGTAAAATTATCTGTCAGACTGCGAAACGTAAAGAACGGAACCAGCGTCGCTTTGATCAGATCTGTCATTACCCGGGCTTGTTCTGCAGGAACAGACGCATCATAGCAGAGAAGAAAACCGCCGTCAAAATCATAATACAAAAAAAGTGTGACAGCCAGAAGGAAAATCACAATACCTACGCCGTATTTTGTCTTTTTTGTTAACAGCGTTATAAGGCCGGCAAGCATTCCCAGAAAGATAAACCCCAGTGTACTGCGCACCACGATCAGAAAAAGCACCACCAAAACAGGATAATCCATACAGTTCTCCGGGAGCATGACAAGCTGCATATACCACCCGGACCATCCTGCTGCCTGTTTCTGTATGACACTGATAAAATGCGGCCATGCAAGAGAAAAATTGCGGAGCCATACACCTGAAATCATAACAGTCAGAAGCAAAAACCACAAAACATACAAAACGGAAAAGGAGACGATCCGCGCCAACGCAATCCCTGCGGCTTTTTTTCTTGATGCACTGAGCATGATGGCCTGCTTATCTATATACTCATCCCTCACAATATCTGGTATCAACAGAATAAATCCTGCCAGAAGCACATCTACATAGAAATACAGATAATTAAAAACATGGAGCAGCATGATGGCAACCGTAACCTGTCCCTCTTTTCCGAAACTATCTGCATATGGAACGATCATCGTCAGCTGCTCTATCAGCGTAGGTATGAATAAAAGTGTAATGAGAAGAATTTTTAGCCGAACCGACGGCTTATGCAATACAGCCGCAAGCTGCGTCCTAATCATCTGCACTCCCTCCTTCCATATAAAAACGCTCTATCCTATACTGAAGAAGTTTTGCCAGATTCAGCAGCAGAGCAATCATAAAAAACAGCAGAAAATAGTGGTACAGATCACCATATAAAATTCTTCCTGAACGCAGAGAAAACCGTTCTGTAACCACTGGTCTAGAAAAAACAGTATGAAGCAGATCCAGAAAAAGATATAACCACTTGTCCTGCAAAAGCAGATATATGACTGGTCCGGCATACATAATCACTTTATTGTCTGTCAGAAATGCAATCATGCTGGCAAGAAGCCCATACAGTACACCCATCACGAAATATTTCACGCCGCCCAGGAAGTACCAGACCACAGAACTTGTTATATTACAATAAGCGCGCCCCGATCCCCAGCCCACATAGCGGGATATTGATGTCGTATCTCTATAAAGCGCATCCCACCCGGCACAAAAATCCACTGCCTCCCTGATAAAAGGATTCCACGCTGTAAACAACATCGAGACCAGACAAATAACCACCATGCAAAGTGCCCCGAACAATCCCCCGAGAAGCCCGCTGGCAATCAGCTTTCCCCAATAATACTTTGGAAAACCAATCCGTTGAAGCTGCTGTATATAATACCCCTGCCTGCGGTCATCTATAATAGTATACGCATACGCGGCCGCACAAAGAAAAGGGAAAAAATCACTAAACAATTCCATATTACTTAATGCTTCAATTTCTCCCTGGCTGGTATATATCCGACCACCCCAAAGATAAAAACTTTCTTCGCCGCCATAATAATAATGCGTCAGCGGCCAGACCCCATCCAGTATGACATGGAGCAGAAAAATAAAAGAAACACTTCCAAGCACTGCCCAAAAGCGTTTATTCGTCAGACCGCGTTTGAAATCCAGATAGATGCAGTATCGCATAGAATTTCGAAATCTCCTTTCCTAGAGCGTGTTTGAATCATTTTTCCACCTTCCGAAACCAGATTACAACATTAAGTTTTCCCAAACAATCTCTTTGTCGTTAAATGCAGCTTTTTGTCGCGAAGTGCAAGAGGGCTCTCCCCTTTAAAGTTCAAAATAGATTTCCAAAATCAGCGTTTCATCCTTCCAGATATATTTCATCTCTCCTCCATTCCTGTTAACGATTGTCTGCATATTTTCCACACCAAACCCATGCTTTTGGCTGTCTTTCTTGCTTGTCCTACCCTGCTTTAATATCTCATACATTTCCAGTGTCGCCGGATTCATAAACTGGAAAAACATCACTTTCCTATGGTTCACGATTGACACGGTAATAACCTTTTCTCTATCCTGTAGTCTTTCACATGCTTCTATACTGTTATCGAGTGCATTGGAAAAGAGCACACACAAATCATATATATCAATCATTTCCGTTCTGCTCATTTTACCTTCAACGATGATTCTGATGCCTTTCTTCTTCGATTCCAAATATTTCTGACCTATGATAACATCCAATATCTCACTTCCAGTATGAAATTCCCGAAGTGTCAGTTTCTCAAAATGATTTCCTGTTTTTTCTAAGTATTCCAGTGCCTGCTTTGTATTTCCATCCGCTAACAAAAGTTGCAGACATCCTAATTGGGAACGGATATCATGACGAAATTTCCGCAATTCCCTATCACTTTCATAAATTTTCTGATAATATTTCTGCTGGGAATCAATGATTTCCTCTTTTAATTGACTCTGCTTTAAATAATAGTTCCTGCTGTAGATACTGAATGCAAAGTAAAAAATTCCGACAAAAGTGGTACCCAATAAGACAGCAACTGTAACAAACAATATAATCCCAATTTTACTGCTATTGTCAATATACTC
>CAMWXA010000206.1 GCA_947178035.1 uncultured Lachnospiraceae bacterium
CTATTGCACTATATGCTTCATGAATTTTTTCAATTGGTGGTAATTTTATTCCCATGACAAACACCTCTTTTCTTGTTTTTCCAGTTCCTCTGGGATTGCAGTATTGTTAATTGCCTGCTTTTTCAACATACTCCTGTCGATATTATAATGCATTCTATTGTCTCACCATTACAGAACATGCCCTTTAGCCTTGTCTGCCTGCTTCAGCCAGCATACGTCTCAATGCGGCTATCTCTGCATCCTTATCGGCAAGCAGTTCTTTCAGTTCTCCCAATTCTGGCAATATCATTCTCTTCAAAGCCTCGCTCATCCGATCACCTCCACTAACGATCTGTTCAAATATCCCGCTGTTGATATCCGACACCAGATTAACAACCACACCTGCCTTCGCGCGCTCCTCTTCCCCCTCAAGCCTGTCATAACTGTCCAAAAGCTTCTCTGCCTGTGCGATATCCATACTGCGTGTCAGTGATTTCAGCCAGACATGACGGCTTTCTTCAAGTTCCTTTGTCACGATGACCTGCATTGGGAATATCATACCATGATTGCTGCGCAGACATGCCGTACAATCTTCTCTATGTGATTCAATTATATCATATCACTTACTACAACGGCAATCATATCCCGCAAATTTCTTTTCGACCACAAGTTCGATAATATTAGACTATATAGCTCAAAACCCGAATATACTTATCATTTTGGTTTATCTGTCCCATACTGTTGACAAGCAAGTGACATATCTTGGCTTGTCTATTTCTCCGATATCAAAAAACTACTCAATGACAAGAAACACAAACCAAAGGCTTTACAACCAATCGCCTCCGATAAATATGCTGATTGTCTACAGCAAAAGTGCATGAAAATTATCTACCCCCGCGCTGTGTCCTGTCACAAAAAACTATAAAGCCGCCAGCAAATCCCCCAGCCTGCGAATCCCCTCCTCAATCGTCCCGCAGTCCGCATTGGTGTAATTCAGGCGCATTGTGTTCGCATTTTTGTCATTGACATAAAAAGGATCTCCCGGAACAAACGCGACTTTCCGCTCCAATGCCTTTGGAAACAGGGACATCGCGCTCACTCCCTCGGGGAGCGTCACCCACAAAAACATACCGCCGTGCGGCTTTGTGTACTTTACTGTGGCGGGAAAATACTTGTCCATGGCGTCCATCATCGCCTGCGCCTGCTTTTGGTACAGTTCTTTTATCTTTGCAATATGTACATCCAAATCATTGTTTGACAGATAATCCCATATCAGATACTGGGAGAAAACATTGGTGTGCAGGTCGCCCGCCTCTTTTGCAATGGAGATATATTTCAGCAATTCCCTGTTCCCGGAAATGATAAAACCTGTGCGCATCCCCGGCGTAACCGTCTTGGAAAAAGTCCCAAGCAGGATACTGTTCGGCAGTTTTCCAGCGCCAATGTAAGGCAGGCGCTCCCCGTCAAAACGCAGTTCTCCGTAAGGATCATCCTCAATCAAGACCACATCGCGGTCTTTCAGAATCTCATAGATGTGTTTTCGGTTTTCGGCAGAATATGTAAGTCCTGTCGGATTTTGGAAGTCAGGGATTGCATAGACGAATTTCACAGGATTCTGCAATGCCTCTGTAAGCTGCTCCGGATTCATGCCCTCCTCTGTCAGTTCAACCGGATAAAATACCGGCTGATGCATGGAAAAAGCCTGTATCGCGGCAAGGTATGTCGGTTTCTCGACGATCACGCCATCGCCCCGATCCAGCAGCACCTTTCCAATCAGGTCAAGCGCCTGCTGCGAACCCGTTGTAATGAGAATATTGTCTATCGTGAGATTCATGCCAAATATCCGATTGTACCGGTCTGCTATATATTGTCGAAGTTCCGGCAGACCGGCTGTAATCGAGTACTGAAATACATTGCTTCCGTAAGTCTTCACAATGCGTTCCATCGACGCCAGAAGCTCCTCCTGCGGAAAAGAAATCGGATTGGGAAGACCACCTGCAAAGGAGATCACACTTGGATCAGACGCCGCTTTCAGGATGCCCCTGACAAAAGACGGCGGGGTTGCTTTGATACCATCGGACAACAAATTTTCTATACACATAGCGAATACCTCTCAATTCCGTTACAGTCCAGCTTTGTCAAACTGTACTTTGTTTTTAGGATTTCTGTACATTATAATCTTGCCCTCAAAAGAAAACAATGATAAAATTGTATGGCATACAATTATCGAAATTGCAATAATACAATTCAGACAAATAGCAGGGAGCTAAAATTATGCCAATAAATTCATTTGACAACTATCCTATGAGCTGGAAACCAGATTTGAGCAGACTGACAGGTCCAAAATATATTGCACTGGCAGAATTATTGGAGCGCGACATCAAAAGCGGAAAACTGAAAGCTGGAACAAAGCTGCCTCCGCAGCGGGAGCTCGCCGATTTTCTGGATTTGAATCTGAGTACTATCACAAAAGTTTATAAGCTGTGCGAACAGAAGGGCTTACTCTCAGCGTCTGTCGGCAATGGCACTTACGTTTCATCCGATGCCGCTGCCAACCCGGTGCTGCTCTGCGGAAAAGAAGATTCGCATCTGATCGAAATGGGCGCGATCGTTCCCTTTGTGACAAGTAATCTGAAAGTGAAACAGTATACGGAACTCCTGATGAGAAAGCCGGATGCACTGGAACTGTTCTCTTACGGCGCTCCAGAAGGCACCAGACGCCAGCGCACGGCGGGTGTAACATGGCTCCGGAAATCGGGTTTTTGCACAGATACAGAGCACATTGTGCTGGCGGCAGCAGGACAAAACGGGCTTATGGCTGCCCTGGGTGCATGTTTTAAATCAAATGACAAAATCGGGACAGAGCCGATGACTTATCCCGGTGTAAAAACGGCTGCAAAGCTGTTTGGAATCCATCTGCTGCCCGTCAGGAGCCGCGATTGCGAAATGACAGAAGAAGGTATCCGCTATGCGGCACAGAATGAAAATATAAAAGGGCTGTATGTCATACCCGATTATCAGAATCCAACATCCCATACGATGTCTGTCGGGACAAGAAAAATGATTGCAGCTGTGGCAAAAGAAGAAAATCTGCTCATCATCGAGGACGGCATCAATAACCTTTTGTGTGAAAAACCACTGCCCCCGATTGCGTCCTTTGCGCCAGAACAGACTGTGTACATAGCAAGCCTTTCAAAAACCGTCTGCCCGGGGCTTAGAACCGCTTTTATCCATGTTCCTGACCAGTTTCACGAAAAACTGGTGACAGCATTGTATTCCATGAATATCGCAATTTCGCCACTGCTCGCAACGGTGTCTGCCGCACTGATCGAGGACGGCACCGCAGAAGAAATTCTGGAAGATCGAAAAAAAGGTATCACGGAACGCAATCGGATTGTCAATCAAATCTTGGAGGGCTTTGTCATACCATGCGGGCTTACGGCACCGCTCCGCTCTGTGCAGTTACCTGAATATTTTACTGGAAAAAGTTTTGAAATCTGTGCAAAGCAGGCCGGCGTGGAAGTTTACGGCGCAGAGCGCTTTTCCGTCGGGAACAGGACGCCAGAAAAAACAGTTCGAATATCTGTGACCACACCTTCATCTGTGGAAATCCTCACAGAGGGGCTGCAACGGCTGCGTGCGCTGCTACAGTAAGGAACTGTTTCTGTCTATTTGACTCCAATCATCTTTCTGACCACTGGTATTCTCTCGACAAGATGATATGCGAGGATCGTCAACGCAAGACTTCCAATACAGATCAGAACAACCTGTAAGGCAAACACATCGCATATCTGTATTATATAATACGCCAGTCCAACTAAAATAGACTGATGCAATATATACATCGGATAAGAAGCGCGGTTCAGATAATCTGTCAATTTCGTTCTCCTATTCAGACAGTTCTTTCCAAAAACAAGCACTGCCAGGATAGAGAGCCAGCCGACAAAATTAATCCACAGATCCCCATAATACCTGCATTGATAATACAATATCACTAAGGCTGCGCTGCCGGTTCCCCACAAGACAGCCAGCCACTTCCTGCTTTTTTCAAGCGTTTCCATCACAGACTCATTGCTCAAAACATAATATCCTAACAGATACAACGTCATATCTTTTCCAAGACTGAAACCGCCGATATTCCCCAGATAATACATAAGCCATATCGGGATAAACAAAAGCAGTATCCCCCATACAGGCATCTTTCCTACCCTGCTGGCAGCATTCTGATATGGAACAAGTTGGAAGATACAAAGGGAAATCAGGGAAATGAAAAACAGAAACAAAATAAACCAGAGATGCCCCGGCGTAAAAGCCCCGTCATAACCGCTGAAATCCGTCAAATGCGTAAAAAAATATTTCCAGTTATCCACAAATCCGCCATCATACGCATCAAAGAATCTTCTGGCATATAATGTCTGAAACGGCACAAGAAAAACTGTTCCGGCCAAAAATGGAATAAACAGCTTGTGAACGCGCTGCACAACAAACTCCTTATTGGAACGCCTTTCCAATGAATATCTTGAACTCATTCCTGCAATGACAAACAGTATGGGCATAAACCATGGATTTACCAACACAATCAAGGTACTTAAAATCCTGCTCTCCCCCAGCCATATATAAAACTTAGAACCAAAATCATTCCATATCATAAATGTATGTACCGGAAACAACAGCAATATTGTCAGATTTCGCAGATTATCTATGTAATGTTTTCTCATCTGTTTTCTCGCTTTCCACAACTCATTTATACTATCAATCTTCCGGCGTGTAGTTCTCCAGTATTTCCAAAATATTCGTTTTGTAAATATTGTCCCCTAACAGGCCTCCATCCGGGTTTACACAGACTGCCTGAATATCTGTGGGATTTTCCTCATAAGGGTTTGTATAGCTTTTATTCAAGTCATAATACTCACTCAGATATTTCAGCGCATTTCCGCTGGGGAAAATGACATTTCCGTCCGACTGCCGGATTCCCATCACTTCAAATTCTTTCATAATCTCAATCGTGCGGCGGTTATACGGATTGTCATGCCCCCTGTCGACAAGCCATGCTGGGTGGACACGCAGACGTATTTCCTGCTTCTTTAGCTCCATAACAAATGCCTTAACTGGTTCTAATGGTATCGTCTCCTGATGAAAAGCGTCCGCAGAAATGCAAATATCGTTCACTCCACACTGTACCAGCTCCCTCGCAGTCTCCTTTATTTTCGCCTGATCTTTGCTGAAAAATCCGTTTGTGATGAGCTGCCGCTTCGGAATGTTCCTCTCCCTGGCCGCTGTATGCACCGCGTACACCGTCTCAGGGTACAACAATGGTTCCCCGCCAAATGTCATGACTGAAGTGATATCATATTTTCCTGTGACATCGCGCACCAGCGCCGCTGCCGCTTTGGCATCAATGTGATCTCCTGCGCCGCTGTGCTCCCCCTCCGAACAATGCCTGCATCGCCCTGTGCAGGCAAGCGTTACCACAAATTCGATACGGTTTAAATTTTTAACATATTGATTCATAAAAATCCCTTTCCGGTACGTCTTACACCCTATCCTCTACATCCGCAATTAAAATCGGATCTATGTAATCTGTGTCTTTGTTTAATCTTCTAGCTTGGAGGTCTTTTAACGCTTCATCATAATTATTTATCCAGAATGTCCCATAATTCTGCCGTTTTTCCTTCAAATACTGAAAGTCAAATAAACTGAGTATGTCCATTCCCAGCAGCGCCTTGCTTCCTATGTCTTCTGAAAAGAACAATTTGATTTTGTCTAAAATAATTTCATCTGTAAGTCTGAAATTTTCTACGACATATCCATATAGTTTTAATTCGGTTCCGGATGCATCATATGCTATTCCTCTCATACTGCTTTTTTGTATTTGGTCTTTAAATCTTATCAATCCTTTATGCTCCAACCCTATAACAGTATATGTCGCACCTGTATCTATTTTTGCCGTTATCTTCACAGTTTTATTGCTTATATCAAAAGATATTTTTGTAAAATATGATTCCCTGTTAAATGCCTTTGTAGCCGGATTAGCTGCCTTTTCCAGTTCTGACCTGCCTGTGTCCATAACTATATCTCTCCTCTTGCATATATTGTATCTATTGTGCATTCCCCTTTAGGGTCATACTCATATGAATCATATATTACTTTTCCAAACTCCTGACTCGCAATATTATCATATTTATATCCTAACTCTATATTGTCAACATCAGTCACTATATAGTAAATATATGCCAGCGTATAGCAGCCTCCTGTACTTAATCTCTTTTTTCCCTTACGTTCTGAGGTTAATAATACACAATATTCTAAATCTTTCTGTAACTCATCCACGCTGATTTCCTTTTCTGTATTCAATACCTTATATACAGAAGGCTCTACCTGCTGCACCTCTAAACCATACTCTTTAAACACCTTATCTACATCAACCTTTTCCATGCGTACCACCCTTCCGCTCTCACACACTGAAATTTCCTGTTTTGTTCTTTTCTTTAATTATAGTGCACGCTGACCTATATATCAATTACTATTTCATGCCCATAACTATATATGACGTTCGCCAATCCTTGTGTTGGTCAGTGTATTTAGGCTGCATCAAAGTACTGTGCTTACTGTATCTGCAAACCATAACAACACACTCTTTGACTAACGCCTTACATATTTACAGCCCTGATTTGAAGGTATACCTCCAAATCAGGGCTGTATCTTTATCATTTATCAGCTTTTACCTTACAATCCTCTTTCGCTGCCGCCGGGCAGGGTTTTCACAATAAATCAATCCTACGCTTCCTGATACAAGAAGCCGCCCAGCGGACAGTCAGCTTCTGGAATTGTCAGTGCTCCCGACCTGACAGCAAACGCCCCGATCATACCCACCGTGTGGAACAACAGCACCTTTGCAAGCACCGGACCGATTATCTGTTCCACGCTCCCGGGCGCATGGACGCGCATGACAGAAAGAGCACAATCATACAGCGATTCAAATAAACTGGCAAATGAGACAATCTCTTCTCCCAAAACAGCCGCAATCGCCTCCCTCTGTTCTTTGCTGATCACAGGAACCAAAGCTGCAGCATTCCCGCCCAGCACATTGTCCAGGCTGTCGGCAATTGTTTCTCCATAGGAAGTATAACGGTTCTGCACAGGCAAAATGCCGTAATTTGCATAAGAAGCGGCATAACCGGGACAGATGCCGCAGTAACCTGCAAAGGAGTCTGTTCTGTACGGATGGTCCTTTCCAAGCTCATAAGTCCTCCCATAGCAAATATCGCCGTTTTGATAAATCCCGCTCTTCCGAAATCCCTCTTCCAGCCTGCTATGAAAAAGCTCCCAGCCTTTGCATATCATCTCAAACAACAAATCCCACAAAAGCAGATTGTCCTCCAGCCCGGCGCCGATAAATTGCACTTTCCGCAGATCAGGCAGCTTTTTCATCCCATTTTTCAGTATATTCCCTACTTTCGGAACAGCGGATTTCTCAGCCATTCGGAAAAACTCTTCCATATATTCTTCAGTGAATATGACCAGACGTGCCTGATATCTGCCGCCCGGCAGCGCAGTGAGCAAACCGTATTGTTCCAGAAGGGCAATTTCGTCCTCCAGGTATACGCTTGCCACCCCCAATTCGATGGCAAGCTGACTGATAGTCATGGGTGTGTGATATGTGCTGACCAGGACATTGCCCGGAAGCTTCCGGGCGAACAGACGCTGATATTCCATATTGGCTGTCCCCTCAAAGATAATGAAAAAGTCAAACTTCGCAGGCTGATAGCTTTTCGTTCCGAACTCTCTTTCCATACCTGTATCTAATACAAATCTCAGAGCCCACGAGAAGGACACCTATCT
>CAMWXA010000207.1 GCA_947178035.1 uncultured Lachnospiraceae bacterium
TATAATGATAAATATTATCGGGATCATGAATCTTTTCCCCAAATCTGTCAAACCTTCTCTGGAGCTTATGAATATAAATGCCTTCCATGTATTTGTGATATACTTCCGGCGTATATGTTTCATGCATATGATAAGAAAGGGTGTCAAAATTATTGATATTGCTGATCCCTGTGCTCTTTGTGGGTAACCTGTTGTATTTTTCCCGTATGTCAGGGTATTTGTTCATTGCAATATCGAGAAGATATGTGACCAGTAAATAATATTTTGTGTACTCATAGTTCTCATAGTAATAAAAAAAACCTTCCATTAAAAAATGGTAAAACTTCTGACCTGGTTTCCCACCCATAAACGGCAGGCAGTAATGAAATTCCCTTATCGTAAACACATCATAATCCCAAAATGCCAATGGCAGCGGTTCTGTTAAAAGTATAGTGGAATCCAACCAAATCCCCCCATATTTGTATAAAAGACTAGCACGGATCACATCTGAAAAGGTCGTGAGCGTTACCCTTCCATCCTCCACCTTGTCAAGCAGCCACTGAGGGAAATCCACATAATCATGGTAATTATCCCGTGTAATAATAATCATCCCCACTTCTTTTGGAAGATATCTCTTATGGCTGTTTATACATGCTTTAATGAGATCCGGTGCTTCCTCCATTCCCTGCCACCAACAGCTCCAAGCATACTTTTTCCTACTATAGACGGGTTCATTTAGGCCTGTAACGTTATCCGGAAAAGCGTCCGTAAAATCTGCCATCATATGATAAATATCATTGTATATGTACTTATAATCCACGATTTCATATTTCAGCCGTTCCGTAATCCTGATGACCGAGACTCCATCTTCCGCCAGTTTTTTGGATACATCCGGGATATAATCCACAGCTAAAGCAAGCAAAACCTTTTCTCCCGGTTTTAAATTTTCTTTCCTGTATGCATGCACAGGAATATTTTCAACAAATTCAGGATTACCTGCCAAATCTGTCACTAAAATTTCCTTTACATAGTCATCGGAATACCCCAATATTTTAAGCATTTCAAAGAACAGACGCAAATTATAACTTGCACCATATGCTTTTATCCCATCATTTTCTGATAAAAATTCCAACAGTTCATCCTTTGCATCAATCATGTGCATCATATTCAAATTTCCCTCTATGGCCAACAGACTGTACAAACGCCTGTCACACTGTTCATAATCCATTCAGCATTTAGTAAAAAAATTTCACACCGCATACAGCACCGTTTCCACACTGGCATTACTGTAATGGCGGATATATAACTTATATTCCGGAACCAGTTCCTTTATGTACGACGGAATTTCCACCAAATCTTCCCTTTTATGGTAAAGTGAAATTGCCAGTCTCGGTCTGTACTGTTTCAGAATCTCCCTGCTTCCCTTCAATGCTTCCAGCTCCGCCCCTTCTATGTCCATCTTAATAAACGTAACCGGATCAGAAATGCAACTGTCCAAAGCAACCGTTTTAATCAATGTCCCTGTCTGTTCCATCGATATCCGGCTTGCCGCATTTCCCGTCTCTGCAAAGTACAGCGTTGTATTCTCGCTCCACAACCCAGCATCATATAACTGAATAGCCGCGTCCGGCATGTCTTTTAACATATTTATACATTTCCCATAAGATACGTAATCCGGCTCAAAAGCATGAATCCTATAATGCTGAATATGGTTTTTTCTGCACTCTTCAATAAATCGCAGACTCGTCTCCAAAGTTAAAGCACCGGCATCCACAAATACTTCATCCTCATGGAGCTTAATGAGGTCCGGATCAAAATACAGTTCATATTCCAACACATTTGCACTAAAATCTTTGTAATTCAGCAAGGTTTCTTCCCTGGCACCCAATTCCAGAAGCTGCTTATGCATTGCATCCACAATCTTCTGCTTAAAAGGAGTAACCACCACCGCATCCACTGCTTTAAAATCAATTTCCGAAGGACGCTTTACCTCCAATCCTTCCACTTGAGTTCCCCATTTGTCCTCTGCATTGTCAACGTAACATACAGGCATAATGCCACAGGCTTTCAGGGATTGCGCTATGCCTTTTCCGTTTATACCGCTTCCAAAAATGACGATATTGCGCTTATCCTCCAGCCTCTTTGGCAATTCCGCCTCCATACCGGGATAATAAGGTTTATCCTGAAACTTTGGCACATATCGCGCAACAATCTCCTTTATGGCATTAAAATCGCCTGTTTCGTTATATTCCACTCGTTTTTGATAAATAAATTTAGACTGCCCATCTTCAAGATACGATAAAATTTTATCTGTACTTTTCATACCGCCTGCTCCTTCATATCATTTATTCTCCTAGCATGGGACTGTCATAATCAGACATGCTCCCACTCGCACATAAAAACCTGATATAAAGCAATTTCATACTTTACATCAGGCTTTTAACACACTGCCAATATTTAACTTATGAAACTCCCGTTTCTTTATTCTTGTTAAAGTTAAAACTGAGCATATATCCTTTGTCCTTGTGGTGGTAATCCAAATAATCCGTAGCTGCTTTTCCCCTCTTTCATTATATTCACTGTCATGCCAGATTTTGAGTTCGACAATAAACTGATCGCCTAAAAAATCCACTATAAGGTCGGTGTGCCTTTCATCCAAACTTTTCATCCTTCTGCCCGTAAATCTCTGTAAAATATGCAACGAATTTTTTAGAATAAGCGCCATATCCAGCATATTGTCTTTGATAAAGTCAGTCCTGCTGCTGCCTGCTCATAAACCTCACTGTTAATTGCTTCCTTCACCATAAACATATTTTACTGCACACCGCCAAAATTTGTTGTAGGGCACAAAATTTGACATACAAAGGGTTTTCTGAGTTGTTATACTGCAAATCTAATCGGTACTCACTTTCAAACAGCAAGGTACTTTTTTTCAGCATAATACCTACTGCCTTTTTAATATTTCCTCAGTCCATGTTTTCTGCATTGTCTCAAAACCATCACTCCCGAAAATCATTCCGTTTTTACCTCCATCATGTCCACTAATACCTCTACAACCATTTTAGCATTATAGCAAAAATATGTAAACATGCGAAACTCATAATGACCCTACGCTATAAAAATCTGATGTAAAATATGAAATTGTCAATGTGCTTTTTCTTTTATTTTCTAATGCCCTATGATATTTCCACAACTTTTATAAGTTGGGGGCTTGCAACAAATGTTATTTTTATCTAAATTATTTTCCTTTGTTTTACACTTTCATAAAATGCTGCCATTTCTTTCCCACAAGATTTCATCGTCATATTATTCCGTGTCAAAAAATCATCATCAATATGCAATTTACATGCTTCCTTCAACTGCTTCCTGACATCTCCTGAAAAGTCCAGTTCTATACCTACGTTGTACTGTTCAACAAATTCTTTAAGCGACTTTGTGCCTGCTGATATCACAGGAATTCTAGCATTTATATATTCATATACTTTATTTGGTGATGCACTTTCAAGATGAAACCTGTTATTGCCAACGGAATTAAAAACAGCCAATCCACAATCATACTTTGTCATTTCAAGAATTAATTTCTCTCCACTAATATTTCCTTCATAATGAATCAGCGGGCTGATGTTCTCTAATCTTTTACAGTATTCTATACTGGAAGGAGAAAAAAAATGGATATACACACCTGCATCGGTTATCTTTTTCCACATCTCATCAAAGAAGCGATGACTCTCTTTGTTATTGCCAACCACTCCACCTTCATACACACAATGGATTGCATTATCTGATGCACTAAGTTTTGGCAATGCTTGCGAAACCGAAGTCTGCTCCATTACCAGATTATTAACAAAGAACACTTTTTTTTCATCCAATCTGTATTTATTTTTTGCTATATTCGCGCCATACGCTGATGTGTACATTACTCCATCACTATTAACATTCGCCAAATATTCTAAAACAAGAGCATCAAAGTCTATATCGCTCCTGATGCTTTGCATATCATGCATATCAGCAACCACAGGCTTATTGCTTCTTTGCACAATATTCACCAATATATCTGGCTCGTTTGAGCAATGTACAATATCAAAATCACTATTTGAAATAAAATCAAGTAAGCCATTCGCCGAAGAAAAACCCCAAATATCTTCATAGATATCGGCAAACTCCTCATATGCCGCATATGGTGGAGCCAGTGTATATAAAAGAAATACTTTGTATCCTTCCTCTTTCATGACTTTAGCAACTTTATAAGTACGTATACACGCAGCATTCTGTACAAACAAGATATTCTTTTCGCCATCCCTTTTTCTATGATAGGGTGCTTTGCATAATTCCACTGGCATCATAGTTTCATTCAAATCCGTATGATAAAGAAATCCCTCCAACATTACATAATAACTAAAAATACCCATATCAAAAATTTGCGTTCCAATCTGATAATAGGCACGCGTACAGATGACAATATCCGTATCACCCATATCCATGTGCATAAGTTCTTCTCCCGATACTACTGGAATGCCTTCATAAAATGTTCCTTGTACATCGCGATTATTGTCTGCAAATGCGGTGATATGATATGCATCTTTCAACTTCCAATATGCGTTTTTCCCATAATGTCCAATTCCAAAAATAATAATATTTCTTTTCACAGATTAAACTCCCTTTTGCGTATATTGATTCACTTTTTTGTAAAAATCCAACAGTTCTGCAGTTCTACTCTCAAATGTAAATCCCTTTTTTTGTAATATTCCAAATGGTATTTTTATTTTAATAAGCTCTTTCATCTGCTGCATGATATCTCTATTTAAATCAATATGTTTTCCAAAATTGTTTTCTTCAACAATTAGCATATGACTCTTTACATCACCTACTGCCACCGGAATGCCAGCATGAACATATTCATATAGTTTATTTGGTGATGAATGCTCTAAATACAACTGACACTTAGACGTACTATTATAAATACATAAACCCACATCATACTGCGTCAGTTCATAAGATAACTCATATGACGATACATTTCCCTCATAGTGGAAACGAGGGTGCAATGTTTCCAAAAATCTACAATACTCTTCATCAGACTGTGAGTAATAGTGTATATGCAGTCCTGCCTCCGCCATTTTCAGCCATTTTTCCTCAAAATAACGCTTGTCGGCTTTGTCTCCATGCGTTATTCCGCCTTCATACACACAATGAATCTCTCCGTCTATACCACTGAGTTTTTCTTTTTTCGCATTTTGCAGTAAATCTTTAAATGGATAATTTTCAATTACCAGCGTTCTTTCCTCAGGCAATGCAAATTTTCTTACAGCCTCATCCCTTAATCCCGCTGTTGGATATATCACCCCCGCCGCGCCTGTATGCGCAAGATATTCAAGCGCAAGCTTATCAGGTGTCAAGGATTGATTAGAACTGCGCAAATCATGACAATCACAAATCACCGTTTTACCAGAACGAATAATCATCGGCGTTGTATATTCTGGCTCGCTTGAACAATGTATTATATCAAACTCACTGTTTTTTACAAAATCAACAAGCGACTGCATAGACATAATCTGATATATTTCCTCATACATATCTGCATATTCCAACCACCCATCATATGGTGATTTGTGTAAATATGCAAGAAATACTTTCTCCCCTGCTTTCTTTACAACAGACGCCATTTTATGATCCCTGATATTCGCAGCATCCGAAACAAAAAGCACATGTAAAGATTTATCATTGCCCTTTTCATGGTACTTCAAGGCTGGAAATTCCAAAGGATACAACCCATCTGCCGAAAAGAAAAAGCGCCCCTTGCAAACATATATATTGGATACCTTTAATTTCCTAAGCTGATTCAAAACCACGCTTGTCCGAAACACGGATACAAATACATCTAAATCATATTTTTGTTCAAATGAAGGAATGTCAGAAGGCTTTATGACCGATATTCCTTCTATTTCTTGTCCGTGTAACTCCTGATTATTGTCAGCCCACGCAACAATCTCATAATATTCTTTTAATTTCCCATAAGCCGCTCTACCCATATTACCACAGCCAAATATAATGCATTTTTTCATGTCGTATACCTTTTAAGCATCTTTATAACCATGCTCCCTTCCACAACCTGCAAGTTTTAACATGACCTTATTGTTTTCCATATACTATTGCTTTTTATCTCAAAAAAAATTATCTACTGCATATTCCTCGTGCTGATGAACAGGCGCAGACATTATCTCATCAAATTCCTCATCCGTTATTTTTAAATTTTTCTTAATCTTCACTATATAACGCTCCATCATTTCTCCATCATATATAGGCTCCTCCATCTCCCTGAGAGCTTCCTCGCGTGTCATTTGACCGCTTACAATCATACTGGATAAGTGGGATGTCCTTTTATCTACTCCAAATTTTTTCGGAAACCAATATAACTGTATAAATGCTGTTAAAATATTTTCAAGATGTTTGCGTCCATAATATTCAAAACCGCAAAATTCCTTTAATTGCCTAAATGCCTTTTCCCGATTGTAATCAATATAATTTAATGGTCTAGGTGATTCTATTCCAAGCTTTTTTTGGTCTTCTTCTCTCTGTTTATTTGATAACAGCTCCAGTTTATCAATTGGTTCTTTCCCAAATTTATTGTGGATATCAATAATATTGGTTACATCAAATGCATGATATGTATTCCCTCTCTGCAATATACACTCAAGCGCAAAATTACCGCCGGACAAAAAATATTTAATATCATATTCTTTCATCTTTTTATATAGGAAAGCAAATAAAACATTATCCTGCGGAATTGCAATATTAGGAACCCCTGCTTTCATATATGCTAATGTCAGATCATTAAATTGTACAGCATCAGGTTTGATAACCTCATAGTCAAATCCAGTAGCCGAAACCAGCTTATTTAAATTTGATTTTGATATCTCTGTGTCAAATCCATCATCTATATGAACTGCAAGAACCCTTAGTCCCCATTGATAGCCAAGGTATGCCAAATACGAAGAATCAAGCCCTCCTGAAATTCCCATAATGCAGTCATATTTTTTCCCTTTTCCACTCTCTTTTACTTCGCTTAACAATTGCTCTAATTTTTTCTTTCCCTCATCATTTGGGAAATATATTTTTCCTATGTATCCATATGCCATATTGCAGTAATTACAATGCCCCTCCTCGTCAAAAAGAATCCATTCATCCGATGCATCATTCATAATGCATCTTGTGCATACCCTGCTTACCGCCGTATTACGTTCATTTTCCCTATATATATGGCCATCCAGCATAACAAAGTAATCCATAATTCCCATTTCTTTCAGTTGTATCCCCACTTGGTGGCATGCTAACGTACTGATTACAATGTCTGCCTCATCCTTCCTGTATTTAGAAATATGTTCCGCAGAAATGATTGGAACATCAAACAATGTCATACCCCAAAGGCTAGGATTATTGTCCACAAAGCATACAATTTCATGTTTTGCTTTCAGATTATCAAACGCCTGTTTGCCATAAGCGCCTGCTCCAAACAAAATTATTTTCTTTTTCATTTGCTTTTCTCCTCTCCCAATAATATTGCATTCATCACTGTATCATTATTCTTTTTACACATTTTTTCTATATACCTACTTAAATCACTGGAAGGGCTTTTAACATGATCTGCATTACCAATATCACGGATGATCCATTGTGCAAATTTTGCGTATGTATACTTCTGAGATTTTACAATATGTTCATAGCAGTTATTCGCAATTTCTTCACAATAATCAATATCTTTCATTTTCATTACCACTTCATCAATATTGCTAAAATCTGTATTTAGAAC
>CAMWXA010000208.1 GCA_947178035.1 uncultured Lachnospiraceae bacterium
CCCCCACCCCGGCAACCGACTATGTTTTCGGTTGGTGGGGGTGGTTCAGGGTAATACCTCCATGATAAAAATAGTATAGCTTCTCTTTTCTCCAGGCTGCAGTTTTGCCTGCGCAAACCGCAGCGCACCGATGATTTCATAGCCGTCATACTGTCTGCCATATGCATCATAAGGAAGATTCCCAAGAACGCTCTTTGGCATCTCAAAGCTGCCGCCCTCACCGATATAGTCCTCCACAACAGGCAAAAATCCGACTGGCGCTGCACCGTCCTCCTCCATGCCGCACACATAATACGTTATATGGTTTTTCTGATGTCCTCTCTCATCAAAGGAAAGGGTTGGCGTCACATACACGCCCTTCTCGTCCGTGACTGCTCTGTGCAGCAGCGAAGTCACATGTCTGTGATCCCGCAGGTTATCCGCGCTTCTGCCATACATCGGCACTGCTGCCGTCGGTGTAAAACAGACTTCACGCTCCCCATTGTTTCTGATTTCCACATGCATCAGCTCCACACAGCAGTCCGATACCGGCACGAAGGATAGAATCTTTGCAGAGAGTCCGTACTCCCTTGACTCCCGCTCCATCAAATGCCACATGGGTCCCGCTGTCAACACACTTTTGTCCTGCTTATCCGTAAATTTGTCCGCCTGCGCCTTTGCGGAAACGCCTGTCGCGGAGAAGCAGGCATTTTCACCGAGATAACACCAGAAATTTCTCGTGGCCTTATTATTGTGCAGATCATCCGCGCTGACCGTCTGCAGGACAAACGCATTCTGCCCCCGCTTCAAATCACCGCCAAGCGTCGGTGTCACGGCTCCCTTAAGTCCTTGCTCCCCCGCAATCGGAAAATACAGATAGCTCACGTTTTCCGGCTGTTCCAGGCGGAATGTCCCCTGATTGTCTAAGAATGTATACATTATGATTTCTCCCTTCATCAGTATTGCTTTTCTTTTTGTTGACGCCCTGTTTCAATCATCTTATAAAAAAAGACGGGAGAAATCAGTGTGGTAATTTTCGTTTTGGTGCTGTTTTTTTAGAATGTCCCTTAGGAACAGTTCCTTACGCACCCATGCACCGCCTTAGCGGCATAGTTCTCTGCATGGGGCTGTGCATTAAAAAAGCACTTGTCCGAAGATAAGTGCTTTTTGTCATTTAATCAATCTGCAAATCCTGCACATTCAGGCTTTCGCTTGCACGATAGGCTTTGAGCGTCTCCCCTCCAAAAAACTAATATAGCAGCTTGTTCCCCTTCTCGCAGATCTCATAAATTTCATCATATTTCGCTTCAATTAACGGCGTAAGCTTTTCTGTCTGTCCTTCCACAATCTTTTTGTAGAGAAAATACGGAAAGATCCAGCCCAGAAATCCCGGTATGGCAAGCAGAATGCACAGAATATAGTATGGCGGCCGGGCTGTCACCGCAAATGTAGAGCCAGCCATAAATGCAGTTCCGATCACTCCAAGGAGGATGGCATACGCAGCTGCCACAGACGTTTTTCTCTGTTCCAATGTCTGTATCTCCGCAACACACGCCTCAAAATTCCGCTGCAGTCTGGTAAGCTCTGCCTTATTGAGAATTTTTCGGTCGCGTTTCAGCCGAATCACCGTCTTCTGACCGCTCCCTGTCTTTTCACCTATGCCGCTCCCTGCCCGGCTGTCGTTTACTTCCCATCCAAAATTTTCATACCCGTCCAGAAATAATGAGACCATACTGTTGTCTACTACAAGCTCTTTATATTCATATCCCACATAATTTCTTTCATCCATTTTTTCCTTCCCTCCTTGCCTGCGATTCCGTTCCAGCCACAGGCAGCACCACCAGAAAAGTGCTTCCCTTTCCCTCCTCGCTGGTAATCTGAATCTCCCCATCCATCAGCTCCAGCACCCTTTTTACCAGTGCAAGTCCCAGCCCGTTTCCCTCTGTGGAATGGGACGTGTCCCCCTGATAGAACTTGTCGAAGATATGGTTTATGTGCTCTCTCGCTATGCCGCATCCCGTATCTGTCACTGACACCCTGACATAGCTTTCGTCCGATGTCTGCCGAATCGTGATACAGCCTCCCCGCTCTGTAAACTTCACCGCGTTGGAAAGCAGGTTGTTCCATACCAGCTCCATCAGGCTTGCATCCGCCCTGACCATCGCCACATCCTCTATGTCCGCCTCCATCCCGAGCCCTTTTTCTTCCATCGCATCCTCAAACAGAAACACGCTCTCGCACAACTGCCTGCACACATCGTAAACCGCTGCTTCCGGCGTGATTCTCTGGTGCTCCAGCTTATTTAGCTTCAGGATATTGCTGATCAGGGAAGAAAGTCTTGACGCCGCGTTCTCGATCTCCTTTGCGTACTCCTTTTCCTGTTTCTCCGATGCCTTTCCTGTCTGCAGAAGCTGCGCGTAATTTTTGATAATGGAAATGGGGGTTTTCATCTCATGGGACACATTGGAGATGAAATCTGTTTTCAGCGTCTCGATACTCCCGAGCTCCTCCACCATCTTATTGAAATCCAATATCATGACATCCAGATAGTCCAGCCGGTCTGCAGTGTGAACAGTGGGAATATATACAGAAAAATCCCCTTCCGAGACCTTTCTGGTGGCATCCGCCATTTTATGCAGAGGCTCAGCGTAAGAACTTTTTATCCGCTGTCTTGCAAACAGGGTAAGTCCCACCGCCACCATTCCCCAGTATAGAATTGGGACCGTCGACTTGATAAACGCATTCCACTGCAGTTTCTCCATCATTACAATCAGTCCCGAATGAATACCTGACATCAGAAGCAGTGTTCCCCAATAAATTGCCAGAAGAGAATGCGCAAAGCGCCGTTCTTTGATTTGCCCGTAATAATTTTCCTTCTTCATTTTCATTGCAGTACCGCCTTATACCCTAGTCCTCTCACTGTCACAATCTGAAACCCATCGCACGCGGAGAGCTTATCCCGCAGTTTTGTCACATACACATCCACCGCCCGCAGGCTGGTATCGCTGTCCACGCCCCAGAACTCATCCATCAGCTGTGCCCTGGAAAACGTCTTTTTGGGGTATGACAACAGCTTATAAATAATGTTGAATTCCCTTGTCGTGAGCCGAATCTCCTCCCCGTCAATCTCCGCGCTCATGCCGTCCGCATCCAGCACCAGATTTCCCACAGTAATCTTCCGCTCCATTTCAATGTTCGCCCTGCGGAGCAGCGCCCTGACGCGCAGCAGAAGTTCGTCCAGCTCAACAGGCTTTACCATGTAATCGTCTATCCCCAGCTGGAATCCTTTCTGTTTCGAGGGAAGGTCATCCTTTGCAGACATGAACAGAATCGGAATTGTCCTGTTCACCTGACGGACTGTTCTGGCAAACTCAAACCCGTCAATTTCCGGCATCATAATGTCAGAAATGATCATTTCATAGAGATTGTTGTACATCTCGTCGTAGGCTTCCTTTACACCCAGGCATCCCTTCGCCTGAAATCCGCTGTCGTTCAGATAGGTGCAGACGATCTGGTTTAATTTTGCGTCATCTTCCACTACAAGGATATTTATCATATCTCACATCTCCTTTTCCTGTTTGATCTGTTTCAACTGTTTTGTGGAGCGCACGATCATAAAACCTGCCATCCCAAGCACAATCACGCTGATCCCCGCCCCCGTGGAGGCTGTCATGATCTGGCGAAACATCGGGTCTTCCGCGGCCCCAAACTGTGTCAGCATGGCTGTTTCCAGCGAAAGCATGGACACAAGCGCCGCTGTCAGGTTGATGACTTTTGCCGCAGACATGACAGGATTTCCATACCTTCTGAATTTAACCACATTCCAGACAGCCGTGATCGCTGCATAAAAAGTATACATCGCCATGACATAGATCAACATGCCGGGATACGCAAAGCCGCTGTTCTGGTGCACCACCAGGATAACGATACCTGCCAGCGCGATATTCATAAACAGTAAAATAATCCCACACAGACGATACCTGCGCCACTCAGAAGCTTTGCTCTTTCCAGCTGCTCTCACATAATGGAGCAGCGATGCGCGCATAACGGCAAGCAGGAAATAATAGAACGCCAGCGTTATAAACCACACAGAACTGTAGAGGATTCCTGAAAACATTTTTATGCCTGCATACAATAGATTAATAAAAAATCCCTGATACAAAGCTGCCTCCGCCCGGAACAGATCTTCCCTGATATATCTGCTGACCAGCGGGATGCCCATCATCTTCCTCACAAGCGGATGTTCATTGATACCGCGCCGGATAAATCGCACAATCCCCGCTATTCCTGTTATCGTGATAATCAGTGCATAGGCAGATAAAAAATACGAGACATAGGCAGCAGCCGGATTCACATTCTCCCCTGCAAGCGCATAAATGACAAGCCCATAGGACGGAATGGCAATCAGCAGCGTGGGAACAGGCGGCAGAAAGAATATATTCTTTAATAAGCGTTTCACGTTGTGTAAATTCATCAGATACCTCCTGCGTAAAATGGCAGTTCACGAGAGTCATTTGTCCGCTTCATGCCTTGAATAAGGCTACTGTATCACAGTTTTATTTGCGTTTTGTTTGCAAATTGTGTCCAAACTGTGAACAAGCGCACATAAAACAGAGTGTGCAGCGAAATTCTGTCCCCACCGCACACTCTGGATTTCAATTACTTTAATCCCCTTATAAAAGGAATCAGGCACAACAATACTACAATGCCTGCAATTCCGACGATAATTCCGACGACCATATTGCTCCACACCATTGTCAGACACATGCCGACACCGAACAACAGCGCTCCCACAATGCCGATCAGCGTTGCTCCGATTGTCTTACCGGATAGTTTGACCGGCGCCTTGTTTTCCATCTTTCTCCACACCAGCACCATAACCAGCAGCACAACGGCCCCGATCACTCCCATAATGACACCCGGTTGAAACGCATTCCACTCCGGTATCAGCGCCATGCACATTCCCAGCGCAAACAAGATTCCTCCAACCGTTCCCAACAGCATCGCTACAAATGTACTCTTTTTCATGACCTCATCCCTGCCTTTCTTTCTACTTTCTTTCTGCTTTCTCTCTGGAAGATTTCTCCGCCCTTTCTTTCTGCTCTGCTGCCAGCCGCTCCCTAGCCTCCTCCACAGACTCGCCGTCTTTCGTCAAAAAGTTATCCACGAACTTGTCGGCAATCTTGTTGAATCCTCCCACTGCGCCTTCCTCAATCTTCTTGTAACCGCTGACCACACCTTCCTCAATCTTCTTGTAGCCGCCAACTACACCTTCTGCAATTTTTTCGTTTGCCTCCACCAGTTTTGATTTTGCCATGTCCTTATCTTCCTTTCGTTTTGTTTTGTCTGATGGATATAGTATATTGGGGGATTGTTTTTGTATTGTTTGGGTTTTGTTTATGAAATGTTAATTGTGGGATTTTTTCCTTGAAAAATAAGGATTTATTGAGTTGATTTTTAGAAATTACACCATCTTTACACCACTTGGTGTAAAGATTTTTTACTACCAATTTGACGATTGACACCTTTTTCAGATTCTTCTTCTTCAAATTTACTCATTTCAGATATGAGCGTGTCTTCTGTCACATGGCAGTACAGATTCATTGTGATATTGACACTTGAATGTCCTAAGATAACCTGTACCGTTTTAGGGTTCATGCCACGCTCAATGCATCTGGTCGCAAATGTGTGTCTGAGCGTATGCGGTGTTAATGGTTTGAATTTTTTGTGTTCTTTGGCTATCCGGTCTGAAATAACCTTCATGACCAGATCCGTGTCATTCTGACTGACGGGAGCATTCCTTGTAGTAACAAATACCAAGTCCTCAAATCCCTCTGGCGCTTTCTTTCCTTTGGCTTCAATTTCAGCTTTCCAGAGTTTTTGTCTTTTCAGAATCTGATATGCTTTTAAGGTCATCGGGATTTTACGCTTTCCCTTTTCTGTCTTTGGCTCGTGAAATTCATTGATTTTCTTTCCGTACTTCGGACTTGTTTCATCCTTGCAGGTCACATAGACCAGTGTACGATTAACATAGATTGTTTGGTTTTCAAAATCAATGTCAGACCACTTCAAGCCTAAAAGCTCTCCGATGCGCATACCAGTTTCAAGAGCAAGGCTGAACGTGTTGAAATACCTGTAATGCTGTGCTACTTCCAAGAATATATCCGTTTCTTCAAGCGTCAGCACTCTCGGCTCTTCCGAATTACTGTCCTTATTCACAACTGTATTTACCTGCATTGGTATGTTCTTCAGTACGAGATCCGCATCTATCGCCTTGTTGTACATATCAATGAGGATACGCCGTGTGTCTTTTCTGGACATATCCGTTTTCAGTTCGTTAAAAGCCTGCTGCATAGTAATAAGGTTGATGTTATTCAGCTTCCGCCATCCAAGACTTTCCCTTATACGGTTATACGAGTGTGTATAGTTGGCTCTGGTGGTATTCCTGCAATTCTTCTTACAGGTATCCATCCAGACATCAAACCATTCATCCAACGTCATATCCGAAGAAACAACATTCAGATTCTTTTCATCCTCATACTGCTCATTGCGGAGCCTCTGGCGGATTTCATTCAGCGTCTTTGCATAAATAGTCTGCCGCTTCCCAAAACGGTTTGTAAACCTCGCCTGATAACGTCCATCCTTACGCTGCGTTATGCCCTGCCCTAATTCTTTTCCTGCCAATGATTTTCCCATGTTCCACTTCCTTTCCACACAGGAAAGCAAATCATTTATTGGAAAGAATTATCTGATACTGACATTCTACCAAATCGACTGCTTACCTTCAATCAGATTCTGAAAAATGTTAAACTTTTTACATTCTGCATTATTTTTATCCTTTTAATATATCTGGTTTTTCAGCCAGTTATCAAGGTTTTTTCTGTGTGCGTAAAGACGGTTTCCTATCCTTACGGTAAAACCGTTTGCCGGATCAGCCAAAAGCTCCCTGCATTTTGTCTGTCCGATACTAAGATATACACACATCTCCTTCACGCTCAATAATGCCTTATCCTCAAATGGAATATAATCTGCATTTCTGTTATCTATTCTCTGCTGCATCACTTCATCCCCTTCCACATTCTTTTTAATTCCGCATAATAAATCTGTCAAAGAACTAAAACTGGCATATACGGTGTAATTTTCCTGTCGGCTTCCATTCGTATTCCATGCTGTCATTGCTGACCTTTAGCAACGATTTCTGTTTCAAAATCTGCCTGTGGGCTTCCCCTGCTCGGAATATTCCCACCCTTTCGGAAGTGTCTGCCTGCTCCCCTTTTCTGTAAAAGGTTCTTTGCAGGTCTGTTGGCATGAAATACAGCTCATGAATCCGTTTTGACGGATTGTTTATCAATGTTCTTTTGCTGCTTCCAAAACCTTCTTCCAATTTTTTCAAAATTCGACACAAGATTTATCCGCAGCATGATATAATTCTTTTGTAACCGCCTTGTCTGCCTGATGGCTTTAAGCGGCTTCGTTTTCATGGATTTATGATACCAATACAGAGAGTGGAAAAACATTGACGGAGACTTGACCATACATTGACATAGAAATTTTTGAAGGGGAGAATAATTTGAGAAACCGACTTACCTTTGCCAATACAATAAGCATACTTCTTGAGAATAAAAAGAAAACCTATCAGCAGCACCAACTTGTCCGCAGCTTATTTTCCGCATACCTGAACGATGAACTTTCAAGCGGTGAAATATATGCAGAAGACAACACCATGTACAGCCGATGGTTTAACGGAGCAAGACCGAT
>CAMWXA010000209.1 GCA_947178035.1 uncultured Lachnospiraceae bacterium
GTATTGAGGAGGTCAAAAAGTAAAATGAAGGGAGGGGTTGCTTGCCTAAACTAATCTTACGCTGTAATTATTTAAAGAATGCCCCGCCGTCACATCTTGAAAACTATGTAACATATATCGGTACCCGTGATGGCGTGGAAAAATCGGACAATACAACCGCCCACCTGCCATCAACAGCAGGTCAGAAGGAACTGATACAGGATATCTTAAAAAGGATTCGGGATACAAAAAAGATGCATGAATACTATGATTATCTCCAGAGACCGACAAGGGAGAACGCTTCCGAGTTTATCACACAGGCACTGGAAAATAACCTTGACATCATAGCCAAAAAGAAAAATTACATGGATTATTTAGCAAACAGGCCAGGCGTGGAAAAGACAGGCACGCATGGCCTGTTTTCAAATGAGGAGGAATCCATTGTCCTGTCCCGTGTGGCAGAAGACGTGGCAAACCATACAGGAGTTGTGTGGACCAATGTGATCAGTCTCCGGCGGGAGGATGCGGAAAGGCTCGGCTATAACAGCGCTGTACAGTGGCAGGCATTATTAAGGAGCAGAGTTGATCTTCTGTGTGAGAATTACAGGATTGACAGCAGGAACCTGAAATGGTATGCGGCTTTCCATAATGAATCCCACCATCCCCATGTGCATCTGGTGGTGTATTCATCAAATCCGTCAGAAGGGTATCTGACGAAAAAGGGAATTGATGCCATGCGGTCAGCATATGCGCATGATATTTTCAGACAGGAGTTTATGAGTATCTATGAGAGAAAAACAGAACAGAGGGAACGTTTAAAGGAGCAGGCAGATCAAAGCCTGCTTTTTCAGTTGCGGCAGATGCAGCAAGGTGTCTGTTATAATGAAATAATTGCAGAGCAGATACAGATACTGTCAAAACGCCTGGGTAATACAGGAGGAAAAAAGGTCTATGGATATCTGAAAGCCGATGTCAAAGCGATTGTGAACAGTATTGTAGATGAGCTGGCAAAGGAAGAGCCTGTCGCAGCCTGTTACCGTGCATGGCTGGAAAGCAAAAATGAGATACTGCGTTACTATAAAGATAGGCTGCCAGAGCCGTCGCCATTATCGTCACAGAAGGAATTAAAGAGTATTAAGAATATGGTGATACGGGAGGCAGTACGGTTTGGTGAGGGTTACTTATATTCAGAGGAGGAAGGTCTGTCAGAATTGGAAGAACGCTGTGAGGAAAGTGTATGGCTGACAGAACTGCAGGAGACAGAAGCAGAAAATGATGAGAGTAGAAGCAGCATTCCGGAAATATATTCAGATGAAGACCTGTCGGAGATGAGGGAGGCAGGAGCAGAAAGTGATGAAGACATACGGGACAGCAGAAATACAGATTCCGGTGAGAAAAATGAATCAGGATACTATGCTGAATGGACGGATATTTACAAAGAAGCGAGAGACTATCTGTATGGCACAGAGGAAACAGAGCCAGATCTGGAAGCGGCATATGAGGTCATGAAGAAGGAGGCCAAAAGGGGAAATGCTTACGCCATGTATGATATGGGAAAGATTTATGCACAGGGTATCTTCGTGGAGCCAGACCAGGAGAAAGCAGCGGAGTGGTATGGCAGGGCGCTGTCTGCGATGCTTCTGTCAGCACAAAGAAAAGGAAATGCCTGTCTGGAATACCGCATCGGAAAAATGTATCAGTATGGTCTTGGAACAAATGAAAATCCGGCAGAAGCGGCAGAATGGTTTTCATTGGCATCAGAAAAAGAACATAAAAATGCTTTATATTCTTTCGGAATGCTCTGCCTGCATGGAAAAGGCGTGGAACAGGATGAGTCGAAAGCCTGCCAGCTTTTTCTACGCTCCCATAAACAGGATAATCCCTATGCAGCATATGAACTAGGGAAAATGTATGAGACCGGGAAAGGAACAGAGAAAAATACCAGGTTGGCAGAAAATTTTTACCACGCTGCGTTTTTAGGATTTTTAAAGCTGGAAAAGAAATCCTGTGATGATACACTATGGTACCGCATTGGCAGCATGCATCTGCATGGCATCGGAACAGAAGTGAATGAAGCGCAGGCAGAAAAATATCTGTTACAGTCTGCAGATTATGGGAACACCCATGCAGCTTACCGGCTGGCAAAGCTGTATATCAGGCAGGAGACAGAAAGGCGGCAGAGGGAGCCGGATAGTACACCTGACTATAATAAGATCAGGAAGGCACTGGAATGGCTTAGGGAGGCGGCAGCACAGGGAAATCTGTTTGCGGATTATGCACTTGGAAAACTGTATGGTGATGGGGTGTTGATTGCAAGAGAGATGGATAAAGTATTTTTTCATCTGCACAGGGCAGCGGATGCGGGAAATGTTCATGCACAATATAGGCTTGGTGTATGGTATCTGACAGAGGAGCATAAGGATATTCCAAAAGCAGTCTGTTATCTGACACTTGCGGCAGACCAGAAGAATGAGTTTGCGGCTTACAAATTAAGGAAATTATATCTGTCAGGAGTTGAAGTACCAAAGAATGCAGCGCCTGCCATTCAATATCTGGAAGCGTCTGCCCGTGCAGGGAACCAGTACGCGCAGTATGCCCTTGGAAAGTTATATCTTACTGGGAAAGACGTGGAACAGGATAAAGAGAAGGCATATGAATATTTCATGTCCGCAGCAGAACAGGGAAATGTTTATGCGGCTTATTTTCTGCAACACTGGAATGACATGCCGCATCCTGAACTGTTCCTCATGGCGTCAAGACTTATGCATCATATCGGACATATCATTGAAGAGGATATATCCGGCAGAAGGCGGGGAGGAAAGAGGGCAGGCATTGACCGTAAGCTTGCGAGAAAGATAAGGGAGAAGAAGGTAGCACAGGGACATGCGGAGGATGACAAAGAGATGGTGCAGATACAATAAAAGTTACAGATAGTTGTCGCGGTTATAAATTATGGTGTCAGTCAGAAAGAGTGTTGTTATGAGTTGCAGACGCGGTAAGCATAGTTTTCCAATACAGTTAAATTTGATGACCAATGCAGCTATTGACGAATACCTGAATTATTAATAAATGATTTCGCGTGTAGTTGAGAATCGATATTAGGAGGAACGGATTGGGAGAATTTATATATTTTACAGAGGAACAGAAGGAGCGTGCCAATGCTGTTTCTATTGCGGATATTCTGCAGAAGGAACATGAGGAAGTGGAGCGTTCCGGCAATGAGTGGCGCTGGAAGCGTCACAACAGCGTGACATTCCGGGGAAACAGCTGGTACCGCCACAGCCAGCAGGCAGGAAGCCATGCGATTGATTTCATGCAGGAATTTTTCGGAATGACATATCCGGAGGCAGTCACGTATCTGCTGGACGGAGAGACCGGACAGGTCATTCATGGAAGTACACAGGGGGTGGACAGAAATTCTGCATCAAAAGGCAGAAACCGTCAGGAACGGGCAGGGAACGGGCAGATGGCTATTGCAGAGGCAGGAACTGTGCAGGGAGCGGAGCTCTCAAAGTTAGATGCAGAAATACTGCAGCAAGAGAAACAGCAGACTCTGATAACAGGTACCAAAATAAAGTCAGGAGATAAAGATATGTCTGACGGAGATGAAAAACCAGTAACGGAAAAGGAAAGAAAAGTTCTTGTACCGCCTGAAAAAAATGACACCATGAAGTGCATATATGGCTATCTTATGCAGAAACGCCATATCAGCAGGGAGATCCTGTCTTTCTTTGCTAGACAGGGGACGTTGTATGAATCCAGAGGGTATCACAATGCTGTATTTGCCGGACTGGATAAGGACGGGAATATCCGACATGTACATATAAAGGGAACCTGTTCTGACGGCAGGAGCTTCCGCATCAACGGGGATGGTTCCGATTCGTCATATGGTTTTGGCTACGCAGGAAAAGGAAACAGGCTGTATGTGTTTGAGGCTCCGATTGATCTTTTATCATTCCTGACCTTGTATCCGAAGGACTGGCAGGAGAATAGTTACATTGCCTTAAATGGCGTTGCGGAACATGCCATGCTGCAGATGCTAAAAGATTATCAGAATCTGGATACCATTATTCTGTGCCTCGATTATGATCCGGCAGGTATTGAAGCCTGCGGAAGGCTTGCGGAAATTCTGGCAGGCAATGGCTATAAAAAAATCCAGTCATTAAAACCTGCATATAAAGACTGGAATGAAGAGCTGAAAAATCTGAACAGGGAGGAAGCTGTACCTGCACAGGAGCATCCGAAAATTATGGAATGCAGCGCGTGGATATCCGTATTGAAACAGGTGATGGAGAGCATGAATATAAAATATGCCACTAAGGAATATATCTGCCATTATTATCAGGAGATTTATAATGCCCTGAAAGGAGGCAGGACGAAAGAGAATCTGGAGGAGGCATTTGATGAGGCTGGGATGATTCTTTCGGGTGTACTGGTAAAATGTATGGAAAAGGAAGGCAGGGCACTTGGGAAAGAGGCGGATGCTGTCCGGATTCTGGACAATCTGCAGAAACGCTACCAGCCCCACAAAGACAAAGGCAATTTCAATACCCGCATCCGGAATATGCAGAAAGCCTTTGCGGAGACAATGGAAGTATTTGACACAAAGGATTTAAACCAGAAAGAAAATAAAGAGCTGTTGGTAAAGAAATGTATGAGCCTGACGATGGAGTGTATCAGCGCTCATATTTTTGTTGTCCTGGATTATCAGGAGCCAGTCGCAGCAGTCCGGAACAATAAAGTTCAGGCAGATGAAATGCAGGAAATAGAGGAACCAGTACAGAAAGAGAGGGGGATACAGTTATGCAGCCAGTAGTTATGCTGATCGGATCAGGTGTTTTTATGTTTGCAGTCATAGGGGGAATCTCTCTGCTGTCACACTATTACACCTTAAACGGCATTAAGAGTAAGACAGTGGGGGACGGACAGCATGGAACGGCGCGGTTTGCCAGTAAAAAGGAGATAGAGGAAACTTATGTGGAGGTATTGTATGAACCGGAAAAATGGAGAAGGGGTGAAAACCTGCCGACAGCGCAGGGACTTGTGCTTGGTAGTATCGAAAAAACAGGAAGGCTCTACGCCCTTGTTGATACTGGTGATGTCCACTGCCTGATGATTGGTGCGGCGGGTGTAGGCAAGACAGCACATTTCCTTTATCCAAACATTGAATATGCCTGTGCCTGTGGCATGAGTTTTCTGACCACAGACACAAAGGGTGATCTTTACCGCAACTACGCTGGTATTGCAAAAAAGTATTACGGCTATGAGACAGCAGTGATTGATCTGCGTAACCCGACCAGAAGCGACGGAGACAACATGCTCCATCTGGTAAACAAATACATGGATGAATTTCTGGTGGACAACGACAATCTCAGCGCCAAGGCAAAGGCAGAAAAATATGCCAAGATAACAGCAAAAACCATTATCTCATCAGGAGGTGCAGACAGTTCCAATTACGGGCAGAATGCATTTTTCTATGATGCGGCGGAGGGTGTGCTGACTGCTGCCATTCTGCTGATTGCAGAATTCTGTCCAAATGAAAAGCGTCACATCATCAGTGTGTTCAAACTGATACAGGACCTGCTGGCACCATCAAAAGTGAAGGGAAAGAAGCAGTTCCAGCTGCTCATGGCAAAACTGCCGGATACCCATAAGGCAAAATGGTTTGCGGGGGCGGCTCTCAATACAGCAGAGCAGTCCATGCAGTCAGTTTTATCAACTGCACTTTCACGACTGAATTCTTTTCTTGATTCGGAGCTGGAACAGATTCTCTGCTTTGACACCGCCATCGATGCGGAACAATTCTGTAAGAGAAAGACGGCAGTGTTCCTTGTAATGCCGGAGGAAGACAACACAAAATACTTTATTATCTCCCTGATTTTACAGCAGCTCTACAGGGAGATATTGATGGTGGCGGATGAGAACGGCGGGAAGCTGGATAACAGGGTGGTGTTTTACTGGGACGAGGTTGGCACAATTCCCAAGATTGAAAGCGCAGAAATGATGTTCTCAGCATCCCGTTCCCGCAAGGTCAGCATCGTGCCTATGATACAGTCCTTTGCTCAGTTGAACAAGAATTATGGGAAAGAAGGGGCAGAGATTATTATTGATAACTGCCAGGACACTATTTTCGGTGGCTTTGCGCCTAACTCAGAATCTGCAGAAGTATTGTCAAAGAGCCTTGGTAACAGAACTGTGCTGTCTGGTTCCATCAGTCGGGGAAAGAATGATCCAAGCCAGTCCCTCCAGATGATGCAGAGACCACTGATGACAGCAGATGAATTGAAGTCGCTTCCAAAAGGGAATTTTATCGTGTCCAAGACAGGCTGCCACCCCATGAAGACAAAGCTGAAGCTGTTTTTGAAATGGGGGATCACCTTTGAGGAACCATATGAGATTGAGGAAAAGTCTGCGCGGAAGGTGGCGTATGCGGACAAGCAGGAGATAGAGGAAGGGATTATTCGCAGGTATATGTGCTGTATGGAGGAAGAGTCAGACCATACAGAACAGAACACTACAAACAGAAATGGAGGGATGCAACAGACACAGAAAAATGAAACAATGGCAAGAGCCCGTCAGACATTACGGACGGAAGATTAGAAAAAGAAATAAAATGAGAAAAGGGGTTAAGCATGGCATATGACAGAAAAATTTACGAGGCTGACCTGCCCCACAGAGCAATAGCTGTTTATTTATATCTACAAGACCGTGCAGACAAAGAGGGAACCTGCTACCCGGCAATCGGTACCATTGCAAGGGAACTGCACCTTTCTGTCAGTACAGTTAAGAGAGCAATCCATGATCTGGAAGAAAAGGGATTTATCCATAAGAAACAGCGATGGCGTGAGAATGGTGGCAGGAGCAGCCTACTTTTTGAAATCATAAGGTAAGCACCAAGGGGGTACTGCGCAGGTCAGGTGGACTATGGTATGGTTCACCGTGGCCTGTGTAGTGAAGAAATCACTTTAAGAACTAAGACAGAAAAAAATAGAGTATGGAGAAGGAAACCCTTAGTGATATAAAGTATGAGAATATTTTTGATGTAACTTGTAAATAACTGGAAAGTAGAAAATTCTTGTGTTTATGATGAAAATGACACCGTATATAGTAACTATGTTTTTACGCAATACAACATATAGATTATCAAATAGAACTTTTAATTCTCCAGTACATAATATATTAGTAAAAGCCGTGAGATAGGGATAAGTGAAGGGGATAAACGGTATATGCGGTGGTGCAAAGCAAACTTGTGTATCACTACATATACATTAAAACTTACACTTGTAGTATATTGATTAAAAGCAGCCATGCTAACCCGTAATATGCAGTGACAGCGAAAAGGTCGTTGAGCGTTGTGATAAGCGGACCGGAAGCGACTGCCGGATCAATGTGCATCTTTTTAAACATCAGAGGTATGACTGTTCCTAACAGACTGGATAAAAACATTGCGGACAATAAGGCGGCACCAGTACAAAATGAAACAGCAAATGCAGGAATAGCAGGCTGCCCTTTTGCAGCAAGTAAATATAATCCAATAAACAGGAAGGACAGGATACCTAGAATAAACCCATTGATAAAACCAACTTTTCCCTCTTTGATAATCAGCAAGAGCTTTTGTTTTCTGCTCAGGTTTTCGTCCATCAAAACGCGAATGGTGACAGCAAGGGATTGTTTTCCTGAATTTCCAGCCATATCAAGGACAAGGGATTGAAAAGCAATGATAAAGGGAAGGTGCGCGGCAACATCTTCAAAA
>CAMWXA010000210.1 GCA_947178035.1 uncultured Lachnospiraceae bacterium
CCCCCCCCCCCCCCCCCCCCACCCCCATTTTTTTTTTAATGATCCGTCGACCACCGAGATCTACACAAGTCTATTCGTCGGCAGCGGCAGTTGTTTATAAGATACAGGTTATGAGCGGGGTTATGAGAGAATGGGGGTGGACAACTGCGATTTTCCGCGCAGCGAGGAGGAAGTGGAGATGATGTTTCAGGGTTTTCTCAGGCAGAGTGGAACTCCTGTAGAGCAGCTTCCCAAACAGTACATTCCGCAGATCAGAGGAATGTTCACCCGCAGACCTTTTATCGAAGGACCGTGGATGGATAAGCACAACGGAAAATACTATCTGCAGTACGCATGTCCCGGCGCTGAGTTCAATGTCTATGCGGACGGTGTATATGAGGGGGATTCCCCGCTGGGACCTTTCACGCTGGCAAAGAATAATCCGTATTCTTATCATCCGGGTGGATTTATGCCGGGAGCCGGGCATGGTTCTACCATGAGGGACAGGGGCGGAAACCTCTGGCACACGTCGACGATGCGGATCAGTGTCAATCACCAGTTTGAGCGGCGGGTGGGAATCTGGCCGGCGGGCTACGACAAGGACGGAGAGCTTTTCTGCAATCAGAATTACGGAGACTGGCCGATCGCGGTGGACGAGAACGGCATGGATGCATGGCGTGAACCGCAGTGGTTTTTGCTAAATTACGCAAAACCGGCAGCAGCTTCTTCCAGCATGGAGGGCTGCGGGGCAGACAAGGCGGTGAACGAGGACGCCACAACATGGTGGCGGGCAGCGTCCGCGGAGCGCGGACAATGGCTGATGGTGGATTTGCAAAGGGTGATGGATGTCAGGGCAATCCAGATTAATTTTGCGGACGACAAACTCCCGATCGCATCGCCGGGGAAAATCCAGGGTTCTGCGACACAGCCCAGATATATCGAGGAGCGGGATCTTATCACAAGATGGGTGCTGGAGGGTTCACTGGATGGAAATGCGTACTTTATGATCGAGGACAAGTCTGAGGCTGCAACAGATCTGCCGCATGACCTGATCGTCAGGGAGCAAGGTATCGAGGTGCGTTATGTGAGACTGACGATTCTGCAGATCCCTTATGATGTGACACCCTGCATTTCCGGTCTCAGGATTTTTGGGATTGGACACAGAGAGAAGCCCAAAGCGCCAGTGTGCCGCACACGGAGAAGCGATGACCGGCTTGATCTGCTGGTGGATATCGAGAATACAGAGGATGCTGTCGGATATAACATTTTGTGGGGACACGCGGAGGATAAGCTGTATCACAGTTATCAGATATACAAGGGAGAGGGCGCATTGACACAGAAACGCATCGGTGCACTGGTAAAGGCGCAGGAGTATTTTGTGCGCGTCGATGCGTTTAACGAAAGTGGAATTACACATGGAGAGGTAACAAGGTTATGAGGGCTGTCGGATTAAAAACGGAGCATTTGGAGAATCCAATCGGAATTGACATCGCAAATCCGTATCTGTCATGGATTTGCGAGGACGGAATCACACAGACTGCGTATGAGATCGAGGTGGCGGAGGAGGAAAAAATCCTGTGGAACAGCGGTAAAGTGTCAGGAAGCCAGATGCACGCTGTCGTGGAATATAAAATGCAGAGCAGGCAGCGCGCCAGCTGGCGGGTGCGTCTCTGGGACGAAGAAAACCATGCGGGGGAGTGGAGCGAGCCGGCTGTATTTGAGATGGGGATTTTAGACAGATCCCTGTTTCATGCGAAGTGGATCAATCCGGAACTTACCTGTGATCCTGTGATACACAAACCGGCAAGCTACCTAAAAAAGCGTTTTGACGCCGCAAAAGGGAAGCAGGCGAGGCTTTATATCACGTGCCACGGACTGTACGAGGCATATCTCAATGGAAAGAGGGTTGGCGAGTTTGTGCTTGCGCCTGGTTCCTATAATTATGACAGGAAAATAGCCTATCAGACGTATGATGTCACGGATTTGATCACAGATGGTTCAAATGAAGTGGATGTGATCCTTGGGGATGGCTGGTATCGCAGCGTTTCCGGCGTCGACGGAGACCGGAATCTGTTCGGAACCGGGATCGCACTGTTTTTCCAGCTGGAGATTGACGGGAAAATTGTGTGTATTTCCGACGAGAGCTGGAAAGCGTCACAGTCTGGACCGATACGCGAGAATGACATGCAGCAGGGGGAAGTGGTCGATGCCCGGATGGAGGAGATCACGGACTATCACGAGGTGAAGGTTGAAGCGTTTGGCGTGGACACACTTGCCTGCTCCAATTGTATGCCGGTCGCTGAGATGGAGCATTTTGCGGGAAAGATCATGAAAACGCCAAACGGAGAGACGGTGATCGACTACGGACAAAATCTTGCCGGATATATTTCATTTCATATCAAAGCGCATGCTGGCCAGAAGATCATACTGACGCACGGCGAGACACTGGATGAGAACGGCAATTTCACCCAGGAAAATTTTCAGGACCGCAAACGCCACAAGGAGGGCGGAACGAACCAGAGAGTGACCTATATCTGTAGAGAGGGCGACAACGGGTACAAGTCAAAGTTTACGATATGGGGATTTCGGTACGCCAAGGTCGAGACAGACATTGATCTGTCGGACGCGGAATTTACGGCGATAGCAGTGTACTCAAAGATGGCGCAGCTGGGGACATTTACCTGCTCCAATGAGGATATCAACCAGCTTGTGCACAACAGCATATGGAGCCAGAAGTCCAATTTCTGCGATGTGCCGACAGACTGTCCCACAAGGGAGAGGGCAGCGTGGACAGGAGATATGGGAATTTTTGCATCGACAGGAATCTATCTTGCGGACTGTTATCCCGTAATCCGCAAATGGCTTGCGGAATGCCGACTGACGCAGCACGACGACGGAAAGGTGAGCAATATTTCGCCGAGAAACAACAATCCAAGCTTTTTCTCCGGCCTGCTTGCCGGTTCTGTGGGGTGGGGAGACGCGTGCATCATTATCCCGTATGAGCTTTATCAGAGATACGGTGACAGGAGAATCCTGGAAGAAAACTATGAGATGATGCAGCGGTGGTATGCCTTTCTCGAGGACAGGGCGAAAAAGAAGCCGCTGAATCCGGTGAAACTGTTAAAAAGGAATCCTTATCGGCGCTTTACGATCGAGACGGGGGTTGATTACGGCGAGTGGTGTGAGCCGGATGTCGACAGTACTTCTGCGATGCGGACACCGCAGGGAAAAGTTGCAACCGCATACTTTGCACGCTCGGGCCAGATGCTTGCGCGGATCGCAGAAATCCTTGGGAAGCCGGAGGATGCGCAGAAATATAAAGCACTCGCCGAGAATGCGAGAAAAGCGTTCCGGTTTATCGCGGTGGAGGACGGCAGAATCCACTCCGAACGCCAGGCGGAGTATGTCAGGGCGATCACGTTTAACTTGTTGACAAAGGAAGAGAAAAAACAGGCGGCAGAGGATTTGAACCAGTTGGTTCAGAAGAATGATTATCATCTCAACACAGGCTTTCTGTCAACGCCGTCGCTGTGTGCCGTTCTCGCAGATTACGGCTATGTGGAAACGGCCTACAGGCTTCTGCTGCAGGATACGATGCCGGGATGGCTGTATCAGGTGAAGCAGGGCGCCACTACCATCTGGGAAAACTGGGATGCGTCGGCATCGCTGAACCATTATTCCAAGGGAGCGGTTACAGGGTGGTTGTTTGAGGGTGTGTGCGGGATACATCTTGCAGGAAACAAGATTGTGATCAAACCACAGCCCTGCCGTCTGTTGGACTATGCAAAGGCTGTGTATCACTCGCCAGTTGGCGATATCGAGAGCGGTTGGAGCCGGAAGGATGAAAGCTTTGTGTATCAGATTTCCGTTCCGGCGAACACAACGGCAGTGATTATTCTGCCAGATGGAAGAGAGGAGCAGGTTACGGCTGGAAAGTATTGTTTTTAAGGTGATTTTGTGTTTTCGATATCAACCGTTCGGACATACCGCCTTAACGCATATTCCCCATCGTGGGCTTCGCCATTAAAATAGGCGGACATATTTCCGGCGGTGGTTATGCGTGTGACGCCGCACCGCGCAAAGAGTGCGGCAAGAGTATCGCGCTTTTCGGGGGCGCAGATGAGCCCCGCTGTCTGCAGAAGCCCCTTTTTCCGGCGGAGTGTGGGCACGATTTTGGCCTGTGGAAGCCGTTTGACAAGGACGCTGCACATCATGGGGGAGAGCTCGAGTTCGCTGTCAGGGCGCACGAGAAGGCGGCAGCCGTCGCCGCGGTATTCGCCTGCAGCGTCATGGGATTGTCCGATGAGTTCTTCCAGATATTCTGTGTGGCGCATCAATGTCAGGTATGCGCGCTCGCCGATGGTTTTGCTGCGGTGTCTGGCAGCGGCGGATTTGAGTATGGGAAGAAACAGCCTGCAGAAGCTGTGCAGGTCTGCTTCGTCTTCTGTATCGAGGAAAATCGTCTGGCAGGAGCTGCACAAGAGCTGCCTTGTCGCGGCGATGTGTTCTGCGAGCGCGGTAAGTTCGCATGTTATCGTTTCCAGATTACTGGCTTCTGCGATGTAGCAGAAGCCTAATTTGTGTCCCCACTCAATCAGTTTCGCGCCTGTGGGGGCGAGGGAACGCACTGCTTTGACGGCGGCTTCGCCGCCCCAGACACAGATTCCGTCAGCCATCTGGGCCATGCGCTGCATTGCTGAAATATCGGTTGACGGAGTGTCAAAGACAAAGATATAGTCCCTGAGCGCTGGTTCTATGGCAATGAGGCGTGAGATGATTTCCAGCGAGATGCCATTGTCCGCCTGCGGAAGTTTCAGGATATTGATATTGCCTGTGAGAAGCCCTTCTGCGAGGCTGAAGGCAGGGAGTCCGTCCATGTTTCCGGCCGCGATGTGGAAGAGCACGCCGAGCGGCATCGTCCTGGTCTGAATGGAAGATATTGCGTCTGATGTATACATAGTACTATAAGGAATCAGCCCGCTAAGTTCTGTTTTTAGTTTCAACTCCAGATTTTCGCGGGAGAGCATTGCTGCGGCGAGCAGCTTGTACTGCTGTGGGTTGTCTGTCTGCAGGGCGTCCAGGAGTTCATCATAGTTTCCGGCTGCTATTTCTTTGCCAAGCTGGTCGATCGCGGCAACAACTTTCTCTGTGGGAAGTGTTTTTTCAGAGAGCGTACAGTTGATGTAGGACTCCATCTCTGCCAGAATCCGCTCCTGCTCTGCGCTGTCAAATAGTTCTCCTCTGTAAAGGATCATTTGTCTACCTCCTGACTTGTCTTTAATACATCAGCGGCGCCAGCTGCACAGGTTTTGAACTCCGTGGGGGCGACGCGGCCGATGATTTCAAGGTACGGTGTCTGGATGCCGCAGCCGCATTTGCTGCCGCTGTGCAGAATGCCGAGATCGTCCGTCATAATAGAAAGAATGGGTGTCGCGCTTACCATGGGCGTGATGAGGTTAACAAGTCCAACAGTTTCCTCCGGCACTGGATTCAGCGTATCGGCGTCACGGATCACGACACGGCTGTATGCAGGCACATGAAAATGGTGGTTGGGACAATCGCAGTAAAGAACCGGGTGCTCCACTGCGCCGAAAAACTCCACGATATCCTTGTCGCGCACGCCGAATACTTTTTCGGCCAGCTGGTAAAAGGATTCCTTGTCGACCTGCTCTGCATAAAATTGTTTCCAGCCGCCTCCAAGCATGATCTTGGAGCCTTTTTTTAGGTTGATATGGATATTTTGTTTGTCCATCATTTTCATCAGAAAGAATGTGTAGGATGGAAAACCCATGAAACGCACGGGAAATAAGGAGTTGTCGAGCTTTTTCAGGGCGGTGATAATGCCCTCGAAATCAGGGATGTAGCTTCCGTTTTTGTACCGCAGGATATATCTGCGTCGGATGGCGGGGGCAAAGAGTGTGGCGCCAAACGCGGTCTTGGTGACAGCAGTGCGGTTGCTGCGGTGCGGCTTGTACCCCATAACGATATAGTGACAGGGAATGGGGGAGAACAGTCCGCGCCTGTGCATGATCTTGCAGGACATGACAAGTGCGCCGAGCAGTCCGCCGATGTCGAATCCAATCTCGCTGAAGTTCCCGCTTGTGCCGGAGGAGGTCGCCTTGATCAGCGCTGATGTTGATGTCAGGTGATGCCGCTTGAACAGCAGTGTGGGAAGGCAGGGGAGCTTCGGGATATCGCCGATGGAGCGCAGTGAATCGGCACTGACGCCGAGACCGTCTGCGATTTTCCGGTATTCCTCACAGTGTTTATATTGATAGATAAAATTTTCTTTTGCAGCGCTGAAAAAGGTGTCATCGGACTGTGTGTCGTATGGATTTCTGACAGAGAACAGACGGCGGCGGTGTTTCATGGCGTTCCTCCTCGATGGTGTGTGTTATGTGCTTTTTTGAATTATAGCGCAAAATGCGTGAGGGGGCAAGGATTGTTGTACTTGTGAAATGCGCCTTTTTTCATAGTGGCAGAAAATATAGTAAGTCAGTTCAGGATAAACTGTGCATATGCAGTGTATTCGTCATAGTCGCCAGAACCGCGGAAATCATGAATGCTTTTCCTGATTCGGTAAGTACCAGGCGCGAGCGTTCCATACAGCCATTCCCAGTTAAGCTCCTGATCTGAACAGCCTTCCGCAGGAATTACGTAGGCGATGGCATGGAACCCATAATTTCCTTCCAGAGTGACAGGCACCTCTTCCCATACACTATCTTTTTGTATTTCCAGCAAAAAATCATCGCCGTATTCCAGTTCACCGGTCGGGGCATCGGCGTCGTAATTGCAAAACACGAGCGTTGCGCCGGCCGGTGAGATATTTTTGAGCGTGAAGGACAGACCAATCTGGTCGAGATCGTACTCGTTGTTATTGATATATGCACCGCCTTCTCTTGTGGCGGAATCAAATGATAACGTATCGAGGATATCCATAACCTGCTCAGAATAGGTCTCCCACCAGTCATCGACGGAGTAAGTCAGGGCAACGATGCCGTCATAATCATCCTGAAATGAGATAAAATCCCAGTAGATGTTGTTATCGTAAGTTCCAATGTTGGCCGGCTCTCCAGCGATGGCTGCCTTTTCCGTGGCAAGTCCCATTCCGCAGACACCGAAGCTGTCGGTATAATTGAGGGAGATATAGCCGTCTGCCACATCCTCCGGATAAAAGCGAATGCCGTACAGTCCATAGTCTGTCTCTTCGCTGTCCATCGGACAGGTCTCATAGCGCCATCCGTCAGGGATGGACAGGGAGATTTTTCCATAGGGACCGCCCTGCGAGACAGTGGTGTCTGCGCTGGTTTCGGCGGATGTGGCGGCGGTTTCATCCGGGAGACTGGATATCTCGGTTTCCGCTGCATTTTCATCTGAGTATTCGGTAAGAGATGTCTCAATTGCGTTTTTCTCCGGCTGTTCTGGCGGGGGCGTGCTTCCGCAGCCGGCGAATGACAGTCCGGTCCAAAGCATGGATAAAAGTATGAACTTCTTAGCACATTTTTTCATAGTTGATTTTCCTTTCTTATAGTGTCGATAGTCAGTTTTAATGTCTTTATTTATATAGAGGGAGAAATTGGTTCGAGGTTGCAAAACAATAGGGAATTATGAAAATTTAATTTGATTATTCCAAAGTGGTAAAT
>CAMWXA010000211.1 GCA_947178035.1 uncultured Lachnospiraceae bacterium
AAGATAGCTGCCCTCACATCTGGACGGATTCCTCTTGCGCCGCATAGTATTGCGCCTGCGCGCTCCATAGCTGATAATACATTCCCGCCCTGTCGCCCACCAGCGCATCATGGCTTCCGCGCTGAATCAGCCTGCCCTCATGAAAGACAGCGATATCATCGCAGAAACGGCACGAGGACAGTCGATGCGAGATGAATACCGCCGACTTCTGCCCGATCAGCTGATTCATTCTGCTGTATACCTCGAACTCCGCGACCGGGTCCAGCGCCGCTGTAGGCTCGTCAAGTATCACAAACGGCGCATCCTTATACAACGCTCTTGCCAGCGCAATCTTCTGCGCCTCTCCCCCGGAAATGTCGACACCATTCTCATCAAAATCCTTATACAGTGATGTCGAAAGCCCCGCCCGCAGCTTGTCAAGGCGTGTTCCAAATCCTGCGTCCCGAAGGCACTGCGCCGCTTTGTCCCTGTCATAGTTCCTGCTGCCTGCAACATTCTGCCCCAGCGCAAAAGAGAGCAGCCTGAAATCCTGAAACACTACGGAAAACAACTGCATATACGCGTGGTAATCGTATTGCCGTATGTCGGTTCCGTTCAGCAGTATCTCACCTTCTGTCGGATCATACAGACGGCACAGCAGCTTGATAAACGTGGTCTTCCCGCTTCCGTTCATGCCCACTACCGCCAGCCTCTGCCCTGCATGGAACGTCATTGATACATTGCGCAGTGCATAATGCTCCTGCCCGGAATACTTAAATGAAACGTTACGAAATTCAAACGTATACCCCTTGTCCGTTTTAACGGACATTGATTCAGGGTTTGAGCGTGATCTGTTTGGCATATCCAGAAATTCAAATACAGTGCGCAGAAAAGGAGTATTATTTTTCAAATCACCCAACGCTTGTATCAAAGCGGACAAACCGCCGGATAATGCGATAATGGCACTCACATACTGCACAATCCGCCCCACACCGAAGGCGCCTCCCAGTGCTTTCAGACATACAAAAATATATGCGGCTCCCACAAATATCTGTGACACGGCTCCAGACAGAGCCTGATACCCTCCCATAGGTCCTCTCGCTGCCCTTGCCAGCTTCGCGGTGGGAAGAAACGGGTTATACTTTTTTAAATTGCTTCTGCTCAGAATATCCTGGCGATAGATACGCACATCCAGCGCCTTTGCGCGGTCATTCCCGAGACTGCCGAGCCAGAACCCAAAGAGCCTGTTCCCCAGCTGGTTCTCCGCCGCATACTTTACCCAGTATGAACCTGCCTTGACAGAAAACAGCGGAGCCGCAAACGTGACGCCAATCATGACAGCCGCCATAAGCAGAATAAAGACCGGATGATTCAGTATGGTTAACCTTCCGCTGCCTTCCGTGACCGGCATCAGGAACAGGGAAGCCGTTAACAGGAACGCACTGAGCATGGACATGACAGATCTGATGATGGCATCCAGACAATCGATCAGCTTATACAACCCCCATCCTCCCGAATCTGTATTCTGCCAAATCCGGGAACGTAGCTCCTGCACATAGCTGCTCTCCATATCTGCAAAATCCATCGACAGCAGCTTTTCCATGAACACTTTATTCTGCGTATGCCAAAGACAGGACAGCGGAACATTCTTCCACCGGGTCAGTCCCGCGCAGAGCAGTGAGAGTACCGCGTTTGTGCCCATCAATGCCAGTGCATGCGCCGCAAGCAGCTGCGGATTGCGCCCTCCTGCAATCTCGTCAAGCAGACGCGCCAGCAGCCAAATGTCCACATACGGTGTCACTGCATCAGCAATCCCGCATATCAGTACAGATAACAGCAATCCGGGATTCTCCCGCCGCCATACTCCAAATCCGCGCAGAGACAACTGCACGGTTTCCTTATTCTTGCTCAAAATGTGAAGCCTCATTGACCTCTCCTCCCTCCCGATAATATCTGCTCTGAATCTCAAAGAGATCCGCATAACGTCCATTCCGGGCAATCAATTCGTCATGCGTCCCCTCTTCCTCAATCCGCCCCTCTGCGATCAGCAGAATGCGGTCGCAAAATCTGGTGGATGCAAGGCGGTGCGAAATGTAAATCGCCATTCTGCCATCCGTGAGTTCGCTGTATTGATGATATATTTCGCTCTCAGCGATTGGATCGAGCGCAGAGGTCGGCTCGTCCAGAACGATGATTGGAGCGTTTTTATACAGCGCCCGCGCCAGCATCAACCGCTGCAATTCTCCTCCCGACAGGTGAATACCGTCTTCAAACACCGTACCGATGTGCGTCTCCACACCTCTCGGCAGTCTGTTGATCTTCTCTGTGAGCCCTGCCTGGTCAATGCACCGCTGCAGCAGCTCCATGTCTATATTTTCATCCGTCTGTGCAATGTTCTCGGCAATCGTCACATCAAGAACCGAAAAATCCTGAAACACTGCAGAAAAAAGCCGGTAGTATTCCCGTCGGTTGTATGTTCTGATATCTGTATCGTTTAACAGCACTTTTCCTTCCGTAGGGTCCAGAAAGCCGCATATGAGTTTCAGAAGCGTTGTCTTCCCGGCGCCGTTCAAGCCAACAATCGCCAGCTTCTCTCCCGGTCTGATCGTCAGATTGATGTGAGAGAGTGTATTCCTGCTGGCCTCCGGGTAACAAAATGACACATCCCGCAGCTCGATCTGATAAGGAATCTTCAGATCCGGCGTGACTGGACTCCCTTCCTCCATCGGAAACGTCTCAGGATATTCCAGAAATTCCCGGACTGCACAGATGTCAAGACTCTGTCTGCGAAGGGCTGCAAGGTCGGTCATAATCCTGCCGATGCCGCTGGTAAATGCATTCACCGTATTAAAGTACAACACAAACTGCGCGGCGGACATCGCCCCCTTAAGCACTGCCCCAATCAGGAAAAAATAGACAATGCCGTTTCTCATAAATGCAAGAACTACATCCAGGATATTTCCCCAGATATAGACGCGTTCCCCGCGCGCAGCAAAGCTTTGATACAGACGCAGCATGCTGTTGTACACATCTTCTATCCAGCTGCGCATCTCAAAAATGCGGACATCTTTTGCCAGTGTATAATCCCTGGATCGTTCGCTGAGATAATTCATGCGGCGGGAATATTCCGACTCCTCATCCCTGTGCCGGTATCCCCAGCCGCCTAAATAATTACCCACGGAAAAACTGACAATGGTCGCTGCCAGAACAGCGATGACCATGAGCGGATTCAGCGCCGAGAGCAGTGAGAGAAAAAGAATCCATTCTACTGCGTTTTGCAGCAGATTCATCAACGTTGTCCAGACAGCCTCCGTAGCTGCCGTGTTGCTGGCAACCAGCATGGAAGCCTTATCCATTTTCTTTCGGACATTCTGATCCTCAATATCGGGATATGACATGGTCAGCGCCTTATTTTGAATCATAGCACCGATGCCAAGGCGGACTTCAATGCGCCCAAACTGTGCACAGGTAGAAAAGTACGCCCTGGCTGCGCTGAGCAAAATCAATGCTCCCGTAAACAAAAGAATGATTGTGGCAAGTTCCGCAATCGAAGCGTTCGCTTCAACCGCTCCGAGTATCGCCGGCACCATAAAAAGCTGCGTGAGGCTGCTCAAAATGGCAGCTGCAGCCATTGTCAGCGCAAGCCAGATGACACTGCGGCGCTGCCTCCATGCAAGCGATATCATATATGCAACGTTCTGGCCTATGCCGTAGGCTGGTTTTTGCTCTGTCCGCTTCGCACGCTCCAGCGCCTTTGATGAGATAGACATCATGATTCCCCCTTTTGTTATCTTGAACTATTTTGTGATTTTCCCGCTCCCTTCCTGCCGGAAGAATCTTCCTGATACAGAAAAGTTTCGCCATCACGCCTTTGAATCATGTATCTATTTTATGAATAAAATACCTCTCTTTTCAATATACCAGACATTTCGGTAATATTTTGTACCAAAATATTACCTTGCAATAGACTGAAACTGATTTTGTCAGTCAGCAAATTTCCCGCACAAAAAGAGACTGCATTTCTGCAGTCCCTTTCTTTATTTCTGGTATATTATTTTTCGAATCGTATGAATTGAAAGGCAGTACTCATCCGCTAGATCATCCATAGAAGTACCTTTTTGATAGGCTTCTGTAATCCTGCTGTTTCTCTGCTGCAATTCCTTGCGATATCCTGACAATTCTCCCCAGCATTTCCGTTGCTCCTGACTTGCCGGTATATAAATATATCCACCTTGTATATACCTCTGCAGCTCTTCAACTAATAAATCGGGAAGAAGAATTTTTGCATTTACATATTTCATACAGGCTTCCTCCTTGATTATGATCGTCAAGCAGCAAAACCTGCGCTTCTATTTCAAGTGACTTTGATTACTCCATGCAAGCGTCACTTTCCGCAGGTCCTGCATGGAGCCAGACTTGCTGGCCTCTTTCACTTACCCTCATAAAATCACTCCTCTAAGGAACTGTCCAGAAATTACTTGTGACAAGTAATTGTCATGAGTAGTTTATTAATCGTTCCTAACTTCGAGCACGTTTGAAAAATGCTCTATAATCTATCCCGGTCAGCTTTAAAAGATGCCAATAGTATAACATTCTTTTAGACTGCGGTCAACACCACCGAAACGCACTCTTTTCACAAGCCATGATAAATCGGCTGCATCTTATCATACGTACAAAAATACCGGAATCCCAAACCTTTCAGCAATTGCCTTGCCTCCGCTATATGGGTTCCCAAATGTTTTGGGCTGTGACTGTCGCTGCCGATGGTAATGATTTCCCCTCCCAGCGCACGATATCGCTTTAATATGTCGACGGAAGGCGTCGTATCCTTCAATCCGTATCTGTGGAAAGAGGTGTTCAGCTCTATCCCTTTTCCGTTCTCAATCACGATTTTCAATATCTCGGAAATAACTGGCTCAACGTTTTCAAACGGATAGGTGCCATTTTTATCATACCGCACAATCAAGTCCATATGGCCAAGCACACTGTAGTTCTGGTATCTTTTTACGACCTCCAGCATTTCCTCATAATACCGTCTGTTGTATTCCTCCTGGCTCTTTCCTTTCTGAAAATCCTGCGTCCAGAACTCTTTGTCCTGCACCTGATGGATTGACAAGATAATAAAATCAAACGGGTATCTTTGAAACAAGGCCTCATACCTGGGAATGGTGTGTGTCTGTATGCCAAACTCCATTCCCATCCGGATCTCTATCCGCCGTCCGTATAATTGCTGCAGCTTCCTGATTCTGGCGGCATAGACGGGATAATCCACATTGGCCAGAACTTCCTCTCCGCGGTATCTGAAGGGCTTCCCTGATTCCCAGTCATCCTTAATCCCATAATCTACATGATCTGTAAAACAGATCGCATCCATTTTCATCGCGACCGCATCCTGGACCACCTGCTCCATAGGATAGGCAGAATCCCCGCTGAATTCTGTGTGTACATGGTAATCTGCAAACATTATTCATCCTTCCACTCGTCCCAATTGATTTCCCTGTCCTTGAAATAATATTTTCTGTCGCGCTCGCCCACTTCGCGCATAATCCGGCAGGGATTTCCCACGGCAACCACATTGGACGGAATGTCCTTCGTCACGACACTTCCCGCTCCGATCACCACATTGTCGCCAATCGTTACACCCGGCATAATGACTGCGCCTGCTCCGATCCAGCAGTTCTGGCCAATGTGCACTGGCATGTTATACTGAAGTCCTTTCTGGCGCAGTTCCGGCAAAATGGGGTGCCCCGCCGTTGCGATTGTCACGTTCGGACCAAGCATCGTGTAATCCCCAATATAGATATGCGTATCATCCACGCACGTCAAACCATAGTTCGCATACACCATCTTTCCAAAATGACAGTGATGTCCGCCGAAATTAGAATAAAAAGGCGCTTCTATGTATACGCCCTCCCCGCAGTCCCCCAGCATCTTTCGCAGCATTTCCGCTCTTTTTTCTCCCTCCGACGGCTTCGTCAGATTATAATCACACAGCAAATCCTGATAAGCCATCTGCTCCTTCATAATCGCTTCGTCTCCCGGAAAATAAAGCTCCCCTGTATGCAGCCTTTCTTTCATTTCACTCATTTTCAATTACCTCCATCTCTGTTTTTCATCTTTTAACAATAACACATTTCTGTTTTAAAAACTTTCAAAATATGATATAATTTTATAACAATTCTCTTCATTTTATTTTCTATAAGCTATAACAGAATGTTTGACGGAGGAAAGGCGCATGAACGGCAATCTCACTTATTGTTCTACTTTTAATTTAGACGCATTTGAGACAGTGGCATACAATAACCCCTTATTTCCGGCATATATCAGCCATAGTATGTTATCCGCTTACCCGGATTACTCCGCTGTCAGCCATTGGCACAAAGATCTGGAATTTATCGCAGTCAGAAAGGGATGCATGACTTACAATGTAAACGGGAACTTGGTTGAACTGACCGAGGGAACCGGTATCATGATCAACAGCCGCCAGCTGCATTACGGATTTTCGCCGGAACACAGGGAATGCGAATTTGTCTGCATTTTAATCTCGCCGGAACTGCTGTCGGGAAACGAATGGTTTTATCAGAATTACATTGAGCCTGTCACAGAAAACTCCCTATATCCTTATCTGTATCTTGGCGCGGAAGAATGGGAGAAAGCGATTTTGAGAAAAATAGATGATACCTGCTCTGCTTTTACGAAGCAGCCGGAACAGGAACCTCCCTATTTTGCCGTGATGGACGCGTTTCTGTCAATCATGAAACTGTTGTATGAGCATTTCGATGTGACTGCACATAACGCAACAAAGGAGTCAGGCGAGCTGGCTTCCCTGCGCAATATGATTACCTATATTGAAGACCATTTTGCGCAGCGCATTGTGCTTGACAATGTCGCTTCCGCCGGCGCCTGCTGTAAAAGCAGGTGTTCTTTGCTTTTCAAAAAATATCTCCGCGAGACTCCCACGACCTATATCACCAGGCTGCGGCTTCGCAAAAGCCTCGCCGCATTGCTGGATTCCGACAAGAGCATCACGGAGATTGCCTATGAATACGGTTTTTGCGGGGCGAGCTACTACTGTGAGACGTTCCAGAAATATTATGGAATCTCACCGCTGAAATATAGGAAAACACAAAGTTAATTCATTCTGCGACTTTGAAAATCTCAGATTCGTAGTTGTCGATCAGGTGCGAGAATTCCTCCCTTGATAAACCGAATCTCCCACTATTCTAAAAATCACAAATAGCTAAAGTGATATTGATGCCGATTATGCAAATTATGGTACTGATTTCCAAATAGTTACCTCTAACAAATTTTTATTAATGAGCCATTAGCACTTCATCCGGCCAGAAATTAAATCTGTAGCCGGATGGCGTACTAAAACGTGTTTGAAATGTTCTGCACCTCTTACCGTACTTGCCAAATATTCAGCACGATAGCACAGCATTGCCTGTGTCGGCAGGATAAATGCGAAACATCCTGGACTGTGCCGGAAGCAGCCGCAGCACAAGGTTTTCCCCTTCGATACAAACGGTCTCTCCCGTCCATAAATCCTCTGCCGCATAGACCGCTTTGGGGCTGGCTCTTATACCCATCTGCCGCTGCCGACGAATAGCCGTGTGTAGATCTCGGTGGT
>CAMWXA010000212.1 GCA_947178035.1 uncultured Lachnospiraceae bacterium
ATTTTTCAAACACGCTCTAGAGCGTGTTTGAAAAATCATTTCTACCACATGGACAAGCCAGAGCTAAAAGCTTGTTACTGTTCACTCCGTTCCAGTAACAAAAGCATGCGTTTATTGTGCGTTAGCGTCGTGAAGACCTTGACGATCATGGTATGGTGGCGTAAAATAAAGTTTAGAGTTAGTAGTACATTAGCGGAGCGGGAATAAAATTTAGCAGTTAAACCTGAACTGAAAATGGAAAACTGTGGAGAGGGAGGACTCCTACAGCCTTGTTCTTGAAAACGGCAGTTCATAGGCAGTCGCAAAAAGTACTAAGGAACTGTTCATAAATAACTCATCAATTTGACTTGTCAGGTACTGACATGGCTAAATGTCCATCTGTGGCATCAGATAATCTTGACGTAAGGCATTGCCCTTTATGCCTTTGCCTCCTACGCCTGCGATTATCTTCTAATTACGTAAGTAATTTGCAGCTGAACATTTATACGGCGTCAAATTAACAAGTTATTTATGAACAGTTCCTAAGAACGTTAAAGTATATATCAAATGAGGTAAAAAAGTGTCGGACGAAATAGAAAAAGGATTGGAACAGGAAAAACAGAAAAAGACAGAAAAGATTGCGGCTGAGATTCTTCAGATGGCAAAGAACAAGCTGCTTGTCAATATGCGGTTTATGGATATGTCGCTCAATCAGTTTAAAATTTTTCCAAAACCGGAATTGACACCTTTTACAGCAAGCGACGGGGAGATCTATATCTATGACCCGGAGCATCTCTTGAAGGCATATGTGCTGGATGAGAATCTTCCCATACGCAATTTTCTGCATACAGTACTGCACTGTGTATTCAAGCATTTTTTTGTAAACACGCTGGTAAATCAGGAGATGTGGGATCTGGCGTGCGATATCGCAGTGGAGAGCGCCATCAATGATTTGGATCTGAACTATCTCAATATTGGGAAAGCGAAGGAGCAGATTCAGTTTTTTCATCTTTTTCAGAAAAAGATTCAGACCATTTCCGCAGAAAAAATTTACAGCTATTTTTTGAGTGAAAAGTTGTCCGATGACCTGGTAGAGAGACTGTCTCTATTATTCAAGGGAGATGATCACTGTCTCTGGTATCTGACGGAGGAGCAGAAGAAAAAGAAGGGTCTTTATGGCGGCTTAGGGGGAAATGCAATTATTCCGATTGAGCGGGTTCTGCTTATGGACAGATGGGCGGGAATCGCGCTGCGCATGCAGACAGAACTGGAAGTGTTTGTCAAGAGCAGGGGGACAGAGGCAGGGCTGCTGACGCAGAATCTGAGGGAAGTGAACCGGGAGCGCTATGACTACACGGAATTTCTCAAAAAATTTGCTGTCCGGGGAGAGGTGATGAAGCTCAATCCCGATGAATTTGACTATAATTTTTATACTTATGGCTTGCAGCTATACGAGGATATGCCTCTGATTGAGCCGCTTGAGTACAAGGAAGTAAAGCGGATACGGGAGTTTGTGGTAGCGATCGACACTTCTGGTTCGACGGCCGGCGATCTGGTGCAGATGTTTGTGCAGAAAACGTATAACATACTCAAGAGCACAGAAAGCTTTTTTACCAAGATCAATCTGCACATTATCCAGTGTGACACGGTTATACAGGAGGATGCAAAGATCACGACGCAGGAGGAGTTTGACACCTACTTAAAGGAAATGAAGCTGCATGGTCTGGGCGGGACAGATTTCCGGCCTGTGTTTGAGTATGTCAATAAGATGGTGGACAATCACGAGTTTGAAAATCTAAAGGGTTTGATCTACTTTACAGACGGCTGCGGCGTATTTCCGCAGAAGAAACCGCCTTATGATACGGCTTTTGTGTTTATCGATGATTCGTACAATAACTATGACGTTCCGTCGTGGGCGATGAAGCTGGTGCTCAGGAAAGACGAGATCTGAGTGGTTTTAAGGAAACGGGGGCGTGACTGGTAAGATGGTGTTAGCAGGATGATCGGAATGGAGGAGAGCAAATGGAACTTCCACAGGAGGAAAAAGCCGCAAGGCTGCAGAAGGCAGTGATCAACGACTCCGTTGAGGAGATTTCTAAGTTGTTTGACGAGCTTGGCGAGGTGGAAATGTCGGCGCCAGCGCTGGGACTGGCGTGCCGGTTCCGGGGGCTTGCGATGGTAAAGGCTCTGGTCGGGAAGGGAGCAACGTTTGATTTCCCTTCAACGAAAAAGATTGAAGAAACATACAATTGTTATATAGGAAAGAAGCATGGAAATTGCCGCACCAATTATTCGATGTATCTGTTGAGAGCGTTTGGGGAAGAGTTAAAAATCTTTTGTCTGAATGGTATGGCGATGGAGCAGAGCGCAAACAGAGAGGATGGGGAGTCCCTGCCATTTCTTGTGGACGAGGAACGTGCTGCGGTGTTAAAGTATCTTATGGAAAACAGGGAAAAGACAGCGTTTCGTCCAGAGGAGCTGCTTTACTATGCGATTTTATTCTGCGATACAGTGCTTGTAGAGGAATTGAAGAAGCAGAATGTTAAGATATCCGATATCCGTATCAATATCATTACAGACGGCGCTACAGCCATGAACAGCTACTGGTTCGAGTATGTTCTCCTGACAGAGCGCCTTGCCGATGAGGATTACCTTGCAGTCATGCAGTGTCTTGCCGCGGAGCTTGACGGAAAACGGTTTCATTATACACCTCATATTTATGAGATTACGAAAAGGCGTTTTCGCGATTTCAAGGTATTTGAATTTTTCTTTTCCCATTTTAAGAAAGATAAAATGAATCAGCGCGGTATCATGTGCGATCTGATCGGGGAAGGTATCCTGGAGGCTATGCCGCTCGTGGAGGCAGCGGGCTGGCTTGTCCTGCCCAGAAAGCGTGATGAGATGATCGCATATGCGTCACAAAAAGGCCAGACAGAGATCCTGGCGTGGCTGCTTGAATATAAAAAACGCACCGCCGATTTTGCCGCTGAGCAGGAAAAAGCGGAAAAGAAGATAATGCGCGAACTGAATATGGCACCGGATTCTGTCGCGGCGTTAAAGAAAATATGGAACTATAAAAAAGGTGAGGACGGCACGCTTGTCATTACGAATTATAAGGGGAGTGAGATCCATGTCACTGTCCCGGAGAAGATTGGGAAAAATACTGTCACAGCCATCGGGAATGGTGCATTTGCGGGAAGTCCTAACAGTTACAATGGCTGTGCAACTGCGGAACAGATCAACCATCACGATAAGATTGTTGGGATCACACTGCCAGGAACGGTCCGGTCGATTGGGAAATGGACATTTATGGGTATGTCTGCATTGAAGGAGATCAATCTTCCAGAAGGTTTGCGGGAAATCGGCGCATATGCTTTTGATGAATGCGGTTCCTTGGAAAGCATCCATATTCCCAATGGCGTGAACGAGATCAGTAAAGGTGCTTTCCAAAGATGCACGCTGCTGCAAAATATTATGATTTCCGATGGTGTGAAAGAAATCGACGATTATGCTTTTGGGAACTGCAGTGCGCTGCGGAGTATCACGATTCCTGGAAGCATAGAGAGAATCGGAAACTCTGCATGGAACAGAAGCATTCATCTGGAAAAGGTAGAGATCTGTAAAGGGGTGAAGGTAATCGATACATACGCCTTTTATGACTGCCGGTCGCTGCGGAGCATTACAATTCCCGGAACCGTAGAGAGCGTCGGACAACATGCTTTTCATGACTGCCGCAAACTGGAGGAGGTGTGTATCAATGAAGGTGTCAAAGAAATCAATGATTATGTTTTCCAAAACTGCAGTGGTTTGAAAAGCATCACGATTCCAAAAACAGTGGAGACAATCGGACAATGTGCATTTGTGGAGTGCAGTAGTCTGGAAGAGGTATGTATATGCGGCGAGGTGGATAAGATCGGGGCGCTTGCGTTTTTAAACTGCCGTAGTCTGAAGGTGATCAGAGTGCTGCAATCCATTCCGAACCGTATCTTGGGCGAGACGTTTGAGCGAAATCCCAATCTGGTCATATATTGCCCAAAAGGGAGCAAAACGCAGAACTATTGTAAGAAAAAAGGGATTCCATACAAGGATGGTGATGTTTGATTCTGGGTGTATTGGAAGTGTAGCGATATCTTAACACAAAGGATCTGCTGTGGGGAAAAAGCGTCGTGGCAGAGATTAACGCAAAGATTGCATTTCAGGGGAAAACATGCCTGATTGGTTGAGGGCGATATGGGAATACAAGGAGGAGAGAAAATGGAACTTCCGCAGGAGGAAAGAGCCGCAAGGCTGCAGAAGGCAGTGATCAACAGCTCCGTTGAGGAGATTTCGAAATTATATGATGAACTGGGCGACGTAGAAATGTCAGCGCCGGCGCTGGGACTGGCGTGCCGGTTTCGGGGGATTGATGTGGTGAGGGCATTGATCCAAAAGGGTGCAACGTTTGATTTCCCATCAAAGAGGAGAATTGAGGAGACATACAATTGCTATATCGGTCGAAAGTGCGGCAATCACCGCACCAATTATTCCCTCTATCTGCTGAACGTTTTTGAGGAGGATTTGAGAGGGGCTTATTGTTTTACTGGAATGACGCTGAGTCACAGCGCAGAAAGAGAGACGGGAGAGCCGCTTGTATTTCTTCCGGATGACAAGCGCATCGAAGTGCTGGGATGTCTGTTGGAAAACAGGGAAAAGATTTCCTTTCATCCGGAAGAAATGCTGTACTATGCGATCTATTTTGGAGACACTGTGATCGTGGAGGAATTGAAACGGTATGGCGTCAGGATTTCCGATGTCCGCGTCCGCACGATGACGGACGTTGATGCACTGATGGACGCATATTGGCTGGAGTATATCACGATGACGGAGCTGCTTGACAATGAGGATTATTTTAGAGTCATGCAGCAGCTTGCCGCAGAGCTTGACGGAAAGCTGTTTCGCTACACAGAGAATCTCTATGAGGTTACGAAAAAACGCTTTTATGATGTCAGGGTATTTGAATTCTTTCTTGCCCACTTCCAGCCGGAGAAGATGAAAAAGTATCAGATCATACGCGGACTGATTGAGATTGATGCAGCGGAGGCTCTGCCGGTGGTTGAGCGGGAGAAGTGGATTGTGACACCGAAGAAGCGCGACGAGATGATAGCATATGCCTCAGAAAACGGCAGGACGGAGTCACTGGCCTGGCTGCTCGACTATAAGAACCGCACTGCGGATTTTGCTGTGGAACAGGAAAAAGCGGAAAAAAAGATGATGCGTGAACTGAATATGTCGCCGGATTCTGTCGCCGCGTTAAAGAAGATATGGAGTTACAGGAAGCGTGAGGACGGCACGCTGCTCATCACCAACTATAAAGGCACAGACACTGAGGTTACTGTACCGGAAAAGATTGGGAAAGGGATTGTGACAGGAATTGGAACTGGCGCATTTTCGGGAGGTTATTCCAATCCAAAAGTAACAGAGGAACAAGTAGAGCAGCACATGCGAATTACAAAAATAATACTGCCAAAGACGCTGCAATATATTGGAGAAAATGCATTTTTAAAAATGCCGGCATTGAAGGAAATCGATATCCCTGAAGGGGTGGAAAAAATAGACGACTATGCATTTTGGAAGTGCGAATCTTTGAAAAGTATTACGATTCCCGGAACAGTAAAGAAGATTGGAAATTACGTGTTTGAAGGTTGTATTAGGCTTGAGAAGGCGTACATTGGTGAGGGTGTTCTCGAAATTGGGGAGTATGCGTTTTCAAACTGTAATCTTAAGGAAATCAGAATACCAGAATCTGTTCAGAATCTGTCAGGAACGACGGAAGGCATTGGGACATACGGGGTGTTTGGATACAGTCATCCCCCTAAGATGACTGTGTACTGCCCCAAGGGGAGCAAAGCGGAGGCATATTGCAAGGAAATGCGGATTTCCTTTAGGAACAGTGAGAATGATTAAAATAAGCGCAGGAATTTTTCCGCACAGCTTTGGAAAAGATTGTGATTCCTAAAAAGGTTCATGAAACAGGATACCATTTGTGCAATGCGGTTTATCTGTGAGGGTATGGACGAAATTGAGGAGGCGCGTTTGCAAGATGCGCGAATTGAAAGGAGGTTTCCGTACCAAAGTTTGTTCAGCACATAAGAAACAAAAGTGCGGTCGTTATGAAGTGTTTGAGGAGTATCCGAATGTGACTGTAGTCTGTCCAAAAGGGAGCAGGGCGGAGGCGTATTGTAAGGGAAAGGATTCTAAAGAGTATTAATTTTGACATTTCGGGTGATTTTTGACATTTCGATTTGACAGTAATGAGATAAAATTGTATAGTGGCATGGTCATGACAAAACAGTATCTGCGGGTAGTGAGAAACACAATCAGGAGGATAGTGTGAAAAATACTTCTAAGGCAGCAAAAGACACTGCAAGGCAACTTGCAGTTGCCTAAGAAGTATTAAGTTTCACACAGGAAAAACGCGAAGGACAGCGTTTTTCATATCTATTGGAGCCGCTAAAGCGGCATGGAGGATAATATGTGTAAGAAAACCACAAATGGCAGTTTGTTTCCCGAAAATGAGAAGCTCTGCTACAACATGACCAATGACTATATGTTTCGGGCTGTGCTTCAGAAGAACGAAAAAGTGTTGCGGGGACTTGTGGGTGCGCTACTGCATCTTGATCCAGAATCGTTAGATGTGGAGATAACAAATCCCATTGTATTAGGACAGTCTTTTGAGAATAAGGATTTCATATTGGATATCAATATTACGATCAATCATGAGACACGGCTGAATCTGGAAATGCAGATTGCCAACTACAATAACTGGAAGGAGCGCTCCTTATCCTATCTATGTCGTTCTTTTGACAATGTATATAAAGGGGATGACTATATTCGTGTCATTCCGGTGATACAGATCAGTTTCCTGGACTTTGACCTTTTTCCAGAGACGCCGGAGTTTTATGCGACGTACATGATGAATAATGTGAAAACACATGCAGTCTATACTGACAAAATGCGGCTGTCTGTGATAGAATTGAATCATGCAGAACTGGCGACCCAAGAGGACAGGCATTATGAAATTGACAAGTGGGTGACATTTTTCAAGGCAACTACATGGAAGGAGCTGAAAGATATGGCTGCTACAAACCAGTATATGGAAGCCGCTGCTGACACGATCCTGGAAATCAGTTCTGACGAGAACATTCGGGAGCTGTGCCGCAGACGCGCTGAATTTGAAGCATACGAACGACATAACGCGGAGGAGCACGCGAGAAAGGATGCCCTGATTGAAAAACAGAGTAAGCAGCTTGCGGAAAGGGATGCTGCACTTGTGAAAAAGGATGCTGCACTTGCGGAAAAGGATTCCGCTCTTGCAGAAAGCCGCAATGAAATTGCGAGGTTAAAGGCATTGCTGGAAAAGAATACAGAGACCGAACAATAGAACTGCTTCATAGGAAAGGACTGTCTGATATTCGGGCAGTCTTTTCCAGCATGTTCTAGAGCGTGTTTGAAAAATCATTCCCACCATCTGCATAACGACGCGTACGCGTC
>CAMWXA010000213.1 GCA_947178035.1 uncultured Lachnospiraceae bacterium
CTCGTGGGCTCGGAGATGGGTATAAGTGACAGGTATAAGGTGCCGCTCATCAAGAACCGGCGAAGGGCGGCGGCGCTGTACTTTGGCAGCATGATGGCGGTCTTTGCCTCCTTTTTCCTGATCAGAATGATTTTTTTGAGAACAGGAAGACTGGAAGCGATGATCAACTATGGATACAGCTACAATTTTCTGTTCTGTTATACAGGCGCAGTGGGGATGATGCTCTTGTTTCAGGCAGATAAAAGGGAAAATGAATCGGAAGCGGGGGCTGTGCTGGAGCGATTCCGAAAGCCCATTGAGCTGTTTTCAGGAGCGGCTTTTGGTGTTTATCTGATTCATGAACATATGAATATTCGTTATGCGTGGCCGAAATGGCTTCACTGTGAGGAACAGGCTGGAAATTCGGTTGTCGGTTTCCTAGGGCATATGCTTGTCAGTGTCTTATGTGTGTATCTGGTTTGCACAGCAATTGAGCTGATTCGTCAGAAATGCAGCATGACAATTCTTCCGGCGCTGATTCTGCTGGTGTATCCGCTGCGTCACGCCACAGTAGGACTGGATTTGATGGATGCGGGCTATGCGCTTGGAAATTATCGTTTCTTTGATTCCTTAAATCAGACTTGGAAGCTTGCGACTTATCTGTCCAATGTGACAGGTGTATTATTGTCTAAACTACCCTCCGGGAATACATGGATTGGCATGAATGTGTACTGTGGACTGTTGATTGGGGCAGTGGCGGCTGGTGTTTACCTTTTTTTGTGGAAGCGGTATGGACAGAAACGGAAGTTATTTTCAATTCTGTTGTTCGTATCGGAACTGACAGCACTCTCACTCTGCTGGGCGCCAGTTGTCATTTTATATCATTATCTGGGTTATCTGCTAATGACAGTGGCCATTATCCTGTTGTTTCTGGCAATTACAAAAGAAAAAAAGAGCTGTTTCGTGGCTGCGGGGATTATTTTAGGGCTCTGCGTCGCGGTGAGAATGCCCAATGTCACTTATATGGCATTGATTCTGCCAGTGTGGTGTGACTGCTTCTGGAACCGTGGCAAAGCAGAACAGGATACAGGGAAAAATGCATGGTTTGGGCGGTTGGCCACACAGACAGCATATTGTATCGGCGGGTATCTCGCAGGGCTTCTTGTGCCGCTGTCCGTGATCAGTGCACGATATGGAATGACGGCTTATCCAAAGATGATTTCCTCGCTGTTTGGGATGACGGATCACGCGACAGACTATAAGCCCACATCGATGATTACGGCAATGTTTGAGGACTATATTCGGTACAGTGTGTGGCTGCTGCTGTTTGCAGGGTACATGGCAGCAGGCCTGCTATTTTTTAATATGCTGGATAGATTTGTCAAAACTGTGCATAAGAATAAAATAACTACTGTATTTAAAGTGCTGTATGCATTGGGCCTGGTGGTAGTGCTTCGTTTCTGCTATGGCAGAGGGATGTTTGGCTTTGATTACAGTGACAATTTCAGTATGTATAAGTGGATGACAGTATATCTGCTGATTGTGATTGCTTTGTGTGTATGGCTGTTATGGGACAAAAACGCGGGCAGAGAGTTCAGATTATGGGCAGCATTTCTGCTTGTTATCATATTTGTGACACCGCTTGGAAGTAATAATGGGCTGTATCCCATTATCAACAATCTGTTTCTGGTAATACCGGTTTCAATTTGGATGACTGAGAGTGTATTTCGGAAAAGCAGCAAAGTGGGATTCAAAAGTTATGCATTTCGCATAACACTTGGTTTTGTTCTTGTGTGCACAGCAGTACAGAGCATTCTGTTTGGAATTGGGTTTGTGTTTCACGACCAGGGAGCGCAGGGCGGTAACAGCCGTATTGCACTGCAATGCAGCAATACAGGTGCAGGACTTGCGACAACAGAGAATAAGAAAGAGGCTCTCGAGGAGCTTGACGAATATTTGTGTCAAAACAACTTAAATAAAAAGCAGGTGATATTATATGGAGATATCCCTTCCATAGTATATTTGTTCGATATGGAGTCCGCAATATTTACGACGTGGGCAGACCTCGATTCGAACGGTATTGACTTCCTGGAAGCAGATCTCAATCACCTGTCAGGCGAGACGGCACCAGAAGCGCTTCCTGTAATCATATTTGGACGTTCCTCTGTCGAAAGTCTGACAGAGGTGGACGGACTCGCCTATCAGAAGCTGGTGCTCATTATGGATTTTGCAGAGGGAAATGGATACAGGCAGTGCTTTGGCAATGAAGCATATACAGTGTTTTGCGCTTATTAATTCCAAAACCTTGCCAAAATCTCATGAAAAGAGTACAATAGAGCGAGAAATCATTTTCCAAATTAAGGAAAAGGGATAAAATCGGGAAAGGCATGGTTGTGTAATGATCAATTTTAACGTACCGCCGTTTACAGGCAAGGAGATGGAATATATTAGGCAGGCAGTGGAAAACCAGAAGATATGTGGGGACGGTCCGTTCACAAAGAAGTGTAGTGAGTGGATTGAACAACAGACAGGTGCGGCAAAGTGTCTGCTGACGCCTTCCTGCACACAGGCGACAGAGCTGGCTGCATTATTGATCGACATCAAAGAAGGTGATGAGGTCATCCTGCCTTCCTATACGTTTGTGTCCACTGCGGACGCTTTCGTGCTTCGCGGTGCCAAAGCAGTGTTTGTCGATATCAGACCGGATACGATGAATATTGACGAGAATTTGATTGAACAGGCGATCACAGACCGAACGAGAGCGATTCTTCCTGTCCACTATGCGGGCGTTGCGTGTGAGATGGATACGATCATGGATATTGCAAGGCGGCACAAGCTCTTTGTGGTGGAGGACGCGGCGCAGGGAATGGCGGCGGCCTACAAGGGAAAGCCGCTTGGTGCAATCGGAGATTTTGGGTGCTATTCTTTTCATGAGACGAAGAACCTGAGCATGGGAGAGGGCGGCGCGCTTTTGATCCAGGATGCGAAATATATTAACGACGCAGAGATTATCCGGGAAAAGGGCACAAATCGTTCTCAGTTTTACAGGGGACAGATTGACAAGTACCGCTGGGTGAACTATGGCTCCTCTTATCTGCCGAGTGACATGAATGCGGCTTATCTGTGGGCGCAGATTGAACTGATTGATGAGATAACCGCTAAGCGCGTGGCGCTGTGGCAGCAGTATGATGAACTGCTGCAGCCATTGCAGGATAGAGGGGTATTAGAGCTCCCGCAAGTGCCGGAGGGGTGTGTGCACAATGGGCATATGTACTATGTCAAGGCGAAGGATTTGGAGGAGCGTACCAGACTGATTGATTTTCTGAGGGAAAACGGCATCTGGGCAGTATTCCATTATGTTCCGCTGCACTCTGCACCAGCAGGTTTGAAGTTTGGCAGGTTTGTCGGTGAGGATGTATATACGACGAAGGAAAGTGAGCGGCTGATGCGTCTGCCAATGTTTTATTCGCTGACGCCGGCTGAGGTTGATTATATCGTAAGGAAAGTGAAGGAGTTCTATCACATATGATGGATGACCGCACAGGAGTAAAGGCAGCAAAAGTGTGTGGTGCTTTTGTATATACCTTTTTGCTTGCGCTGCTTTTATCTGTCCTATTTGATTTTTACTATGATTTGAATGACGATACCATGATAAAGGATATTGTATCAGGGGCATATACAGGTCAGCCGAGCGGCTATTGTATCCAGATGCTGTATCCTCTGGCGTGGTGTCTTGCGCTTTTTTACAAGGCCATTCCGACAATTCCATGGTATGGCTTGTTTTTGTGTCTGTGTCAGTTCGGCGTGGTGTCCCTGGCTGCGGCAAGGCTGCTTCTGAGTGCCCAGCGTGCGAGGGCAGGATTTGTGGCAGCCGTGGTGCTGACTGTTTTGGCGTTCGGGGTCTTTCTGCGGGAATTTGTGGTGATACAGTACAGTGTCACTTCGGGAATCTGCATGACAGGGGCAGTGTTTTTGTTTCTCACGACACCCCCAATTGACAAACCAGCAGTTTTTTTCCGGCGGAATCTTCTGCCGCTTGTCCTGGTGGTGCTGTCCTTTATGATTCGGACTGAGGTCTGTATCATGTTAGTTCCTTTTCTGCTTCTTGCAGGAATGGCAAAGTGGTGCGGCGAGAACAAAATTTTTACAGCAGTCAATTTCAGAAAATATTTGACGCTGATCGCAACTGCAGTTCTGTGTATAGTGGCCGTGTATTCGCTCGACATGGTCGCATACAGGGGGAGTGAGTGGACAAACTTTCGCGATTTCTTTGATGCGCGGACAAAACTATATGATTTTTATGGACTTCCTGCGTATGAGAACCACCAGGAGTTTTATGATTCGATTGGATTGTCAAGGGAGTCGTACACACTGTTGGAAAATTATAATTTTGCATTGGATGAGTCGATTGATACATGGAGACTGGAAGCGATCGTGGCGTACCAGGAAGAACTTGCCCGGCCGGCCGGGGGAGAAAACGGACTGCACAATACCTTTGGATTTGTCAGCAAAAATGATCTGAGAGGGGCATTGTGGCTGTACAGGAATCAAGTGCTGGAGGATTTCCGGGCAGTGAAAAATCTGGTACTGCGCTGTGCGACAGCATCGTGGGAGGAGCCGGCGGGGAGGATACCGGTCAGCATGGCAGTGATCGGTGCATATCTGCTATACTTTGTCACGGGTGTGGTGATGACGAGAGGCAGAATGCGTGGGATAGCGATCCTCAGGATACTCTGTCTCTTTGCAGTGCGCAGCATTTTGTGGATGTATCTGTTTATGGTGGACAGAGTGCTTGACCGTGTGACGATACCACTTCTGATGATGGAGCTGAGTATGCTGCTTGGATTTTGGCGCTGTGACTGTCCACAGCGAGTCAGCAGCAGGGAGCCGAAGGCAGCGAGGTCAGCCGCACCGCTTTTGTGCATTGCAGGTGCTATTGCGATCGCTGCAGTATTTGCAGTAAATCTGCAGAATGTACAGTATGAGTACAGCAAGCGTGCAGCAGCAGATGAACGTTGGAACGCAATGATGGATTATTGCCGAAAAAATGGAAATAATTATTATGTGATCGATGTGTATTCCGCGACGTCATATCAGAATGCACCGTACTCGGAAAAAATATTTACGGATGTGGATAACGCGTATAAAAACTTTGAACTCTGTGGAGGATGGGCAGCAAAAAGCCCGCTTGCAAAGCAGAAACTGGAGCAGTATCGTTTTAGGGACGTTCAGAGTGCACTCTGCGCCTCCAGGACAGGCGGACAGGCGAAAGCGTATTTTGTGGTGCATGTGGACAAGGATCTTGACTGGCTCGTACAGTATTATGAAAAACGCGGGATAACGATAGAACTGGAATGTATTGATCAGATACAGACAAACACAGCAGAACGGGCATTTGATGTATATGAACTGGCAAAGAAGTGAAAAGGAGACGGGAGATTCGTATGGAACCGATGAACAAAGACTTTGTGATAAAAGGACAGCAGATTTATTTGAGGCCAATTACAGAGGCGGATACAGAAATGGTGGTGCGCTGGCGAAACCTGCCGGTAGTGGTGAAAAATTTTATCTACCGAAAGCCGGTCAGCTGTACAGATCATGAGAACTGGCTTAAGAATAAAGTTTTCAAGGGATTGGTACATCAGTTTATCGTGTGTAGGAACGAGGATGATATGCCACTGGGATCGATATACCTTCAAAATTTCGAGGAGGAGAATAAAAAGGCAGAATGGGGAATCTACCTTGGGGAGGAGCAGGCGTACGGGAAAGGAATTGGAACGGAGGCGGCAAAGCTGGTATTGGATTATGCCTTTACCACACTCGGAATGCATAAGGTGGTGTCGCGCGTGTTGGAGCGGAATAAGGCGAGCATTCGCATGAATGAGAAAGCCGGCTATGTGCAGGAGGCGTATTTGAAGGAGGAGCTCTTTCTGGACGGACAGTATGAGGACTTGATCCTGTTCGGAGCCATCAATCCGAAAGGATAAAAGAGTTTGAGCATGATAAGGAGTACAGGGACTATGCGTAAAATAAGTTTTGTCATTCCCTGCTATCGAAGCGCAAAGACAATTGAGGGCGTTGTGGCAGAAATACAAAATACAATGGTATCCATACCAGAATATGCCTATGATATTTTTCTGGTAAATGACTGTTCGCCGGATGATACGTATGAGGTGATCAAGACACTGTGCACAAAATATGACAATATTACAGGAATCAGCCTGGCGAAAAACTTTGGACAGCATGCAGCACTGATGGCAGGACTGCGCAAAGCGGATGGGGATATTGTCGTCTGTCTGGATGACGACGGACAGACGCCGGCCAATGAGGTCGGAAAGCTTCTGGATGGCATCGAAAAGGGGAGCGATGTAGTCTATGCCAGCTATGAGAACAAGAAGCACAGTGCATTTCGGAATTTTGGGACATGGATGAATGATATTATGACAAGGGCAATGCTTGGAAAACCCAAGGATTTGCACCTGACAAGCTACTTTGCGGCAAAGCGTTTTGTGGTTGACAGTATGCTCAAATACGAAAACTGCTATCCTTACATTATCGGTCTGGTGCTGCGCGCCACCAGAAATGTCACAAATGTTCCGGTGAGTCACCGGAGCCGGGAAGTCGGCACATCGGGCTATACGATGAAGAAACTGCTTGGCCTGTGGTTTAACGGGTTTACGGCATTCTCCATTTTGCCGCTCAGAATTGCTACGGTAACAGGTGTTACTTTTGCAAGTGCAGGTTTTGTCTATGGAATTTACACGATTGTGAAGAAATTCATAAATCCAGGAGTGCCGCTGGGCTTTAGCTCACTGATGGCGGCGGTTGTATTTATTGGTGGTATGCTGATGGTCATGCTGGGGCTGATCGGGGAGTACATCGGACGTATCTATATCAGTATTAACAGTTCCCCGCAGTATGTCATTCGCGAGGAAACCAACAGTCAGGGCAGCGGGCATTCAGAATGACAGTTGTATAAATATTTGTATTGTGCTATACTCTAAACGCACGGGAAATGGAGGGTGAAATGGGACAAAACAGAATGATTTCCTACATCAGCGATTTAATCTCCTGCACATTTTCTGATAACGAATACACGCGATGGTACGCGAAGAGAAACGCAATAATACAGATTTTCGTAGCGACGATCGCATTTATCCTCCTGATGCGTGTGTTTCCGGCTGGACTGGTACAAAAACATACCGTGTCGGGTCAGAAGGCATTTGATACACCACAGAAAGCAGGAATGACAGGAGATGTTTTTACAGCCAGTGACAAGAAGCTGCAGACAGTGTATTTTAAAAAGGATCATCTGTACCAGATCACATTATATATGCAGTGCAGTGCTGCGGGGACTTCCGGGGACTCTGCGGGGGGGCTCT
>CAMWXA010000214.1 GCA_947178035.1 uncultured Lachnospiraceae bacterium
AGATAGTATATCAAATAGCGATAAAAGCGTCTATGAATTTGCACAATTTCATCAATCAGAGTTATTGATTTTTCCGTTAAACCAGATATAATAGGTAGCATATGATTTGGCGCAGGGAGGTACATATGAAAACGAAAAGCCATCAGATTTCCAATCAGATAACGGAGGGAGTGATCTGGAAGCAGCTCCTTTTTTTCTTTTTTCCGATTTTATTCGGAACCTTTTTTCAGCAGCTCTATAACACGACGGATGCGGTGATCGTGGGAAAGTTTGTCGGGAAGGAGGCGCTGGCGGCGGTGGGCGGACCAGCGTCCACACTGATCAATCTGCTGATTGGCTTTTTTACGGGACTTTCCTCCGGCGCGACCGTGATTCTTGCCCAGTATTACGGCGCGAAGAAACAGGAGGATGTGAAGCGGACGGTACATACTGCGTTTGCACTTTCGATTGCGGGAGGCGCTGTGATTATGATAATCGGGATTCTCTTTTCGGGAGTGGCGCTGCAGGCTATGAACACGCCGGATGAGATTCTCTCGATGTCTGTCGTGTACATGCGGGTGTATTTCGTCGGTGTCATTCCTTCCCTCATATACAATATGGGTTCGGGTATTCTGAGGGCTGTGGGGGATTCCAGGCGGCCGCTGTACTTCCTGATTTTGTCCTGTTTAGTCAATATTATACTGGATATTTTTTTCGTGACGATATTGAAGATGGGTGTGGTCGGCGTGGCGGTGGCGACTGCGCTGTCACAGGTGGTCAGCGCGCTTATGGTGATTGTGGCTTTGATGCGGACGGAGGATTCCTACAGGCTGTCGGTCCGGGAGATTCGCTTTCATCCGGTTCTCCTGCACAATATCATTCGCATCGGACTGCCGGCGGGGATTCAGTCAACCATGTATTCGGCGTCCAACCTGATTATCCAGTCGAGCATCAACGCATTTGGCACAGACACGATTGCAGCATGGACAGCCTACGGCAAGGTGGATGGCATCTTCTGGATGATCATGGGTGCGTACGGTGTGGCGATTACTACTTTTGCAGGGCAGAATTTTGGTGCGGGGAAATATGACCGGATCAGGAAAAGTGTGCGGATCTGTCTGGGGATGGCGGTGTTCACCAGTATACTGCTGAGCGTCATAGTGCTTGCAGGAGGACGGCTTTTCCTGCATTTGTTTACGGATGATCCGAATGTGGTTGCGATTGGTCTGGGGATGATGCGGGTCATCTCACCCAGCTATATCACCTATATCTGTATAGAGATACTTGGCGGCACGACAAGGGGCTGCGGCGACGCAGTTCCGCCGATGCTGATGACCTGCGTCGGCGTCTGCGTACTGCGTGTGATCTGGAATCTGGTGGTCGTGCCGATGCGACCGGAGGTCTCCACAGTGGCGTTCAGCTATCCGCTGACATGGACGGTAACATCCATGATGTTCATCGTCTATTATCTGCGGGGCAGCTGGCTGAAACGCTGCAGAGGGATGCAGTGAGCGTCCGTTTGATACAATTGCTTAAAGCGTAAGAATCGGGGTTATGGGGGAGAAGGACTTGGGGCGGCGCATGGCTTTTACCCCTCGATTACACTATATTATTCTGTATAAATATTTTCGATTTTAATACTCAGGAAAATTGCCTGAAGAGTGTCTTTATATTCATTATAAACAGTTTCAGGCATAGAAAAGCTTACTCCGTACGATTTCAAATCGAACACAATATAGCCATCTATAAAGGAACCATCCTCGCCGGTGCGTTTTTCCTGATAAAATTTTCCGTTTAATCCGCTCGATGTCGTGAAATCGGTGGGAGCATCGGTATAAAACTGTCCGACATTGATGGTGCCATATTGACCGTAAATACGGATGGAGGCGTCTTCCTGATTGTTCACCTGAATGAGAAATCCCCAATCCATAGCATCTTCATCAACCGTGCAGTTCCAGTCCTTTGGTATCTGGAAGGAAAAGTCTGAGGTCCAACCATCATTTGGCTGAAATGTTTTTGTCACATTCACTGTAGCGGCTGATGTGGTGTCTTCGGCTTTCTGATCCGCTGGTGCTGCATTGTCCGTTTTCTGGGCTGCCGGTGTGGCAGGATCTGTTTTCTGAGATACCGTTGCGTCGTTATCTGCTTTTTGTGCCTCCGGCGCGACATTTTGAGATGTTGGTTCTGCTGCGGGAGCCTGTTCCGGTATGGGCATTGCTGTTTCAGTGAAAGTGCTGTCAATGGTTTCTGATAATATGTCCACTTTGACTGGCTCTTCCTGTGAGGCTGACAAGTCCAGTGCCAGTGCTGTCTCCGGCGCGCTTCCTGCGTCCTGATTTTCACACCCGCCGATGAGCAGGGTGCCGGTTATCGTCAACAATAGGATTGCAAAAATTTTAATTTTCATCGTTATTCCCCTTTTTATCACATAGTAATACAATCAGTGAGAATGTCTATCCAGCCAGATATAATCCGTCAAAGACATCCATAACATTTTTCTTTAATTCCACGATTTCGAAGTTCTCCATGTGCACCCAGCCCTGCTGTCCGTCCTCGGTTTCCAGAAGAATCCAGTTCCAGTCGGCGGAGGTCTGCAGGAAGCGCACCATCTGCGGAGCGATCGTAAAGGTATCGCTGTCTCCAACAGCAGGATGAAGCGGGAGTTCGTCATACAGCTCTACCCAGTTTCCATTCCTGAAATCATATACTTCCTGCGGGATTTCTGCCAGCATTCCATTTTGATCGATCTGCCAGCGCACGGTAATCCAGTCAGTTTGCACTAACTCTTTTCGGATTCCACTTGTGATAATGCCGTCAGAACTGATCCCACACAGACGGATATCGTCCTCAAAGCCGCCAATTTCAAGAATCCGGCCGTTTCTATACCGGTAGAAGTGTGTATATGGATCAGCGCTTGGACCGTCTTCGTAGAGAACCAGCAGGATTTCTCTGCCGTCAAGACTGACAGCCCAAAGGATATTCGCCAGATTTTCACCAAATGCCTCTATCTCTGCGCCGCCAATCTGCAGATGGTAATATGTCAGCGGCTCATCCTCCCGGATATATAGTGCATTGGCGGGATCTTTGGAGGGCTCCAGCACGATCTGCTCTGCAGTCAGGTCTCCGTCCATATCGAGATAAGCAATATTTTGATTTCTGGCTCTGTTTGAGATATTGACCAGCGTGCCCGGATTCTGCAGGATGGATTGTGTCATCTCAAGACCGAACTGCTGCTGTTCCGTTTCGGTCAGCTGCGCGATACTCTTGCCGTGGAAGGCGATGTCTTCGGAAGCATAGAGCATCTGCGTGTCCACGTCATCCGAAGTGTAGTAGACCTTAACTATTCCGTCGTAAATGCCAAAAGTTGAAATAGAAGCATTTGTCTGTACCATTGGCAGATCGCCGACAGCGAGCGTCTGCAGATCAATCCAGCGGATTGTGTTATCAGACCAGTCCAGCGCACCATCTGTGTAAAATCGATCAGTCAGGAAATATAATCGCTCTTCAAAGATGGTTAACTGTGGGTGCACCCCGGCGAAAATGTTATATATCTGCGTTTCGCTGCCGTCTGCGTTGATGCGGTAGATCCCGCCCCATCTTGCCTGATAAGTGACACCATTGTCAGAAATCTCCGCATATACTTCGGTCAGGTCAGGTTCTGTCCCCTCATTGGGAATTGCTTCGGTGGAAATCGTGTTCGAATCCGCAGGAAACGATTCGTCCGGCTGTGATTCCGGTATTGTTGCATCATTGTCTGACAGCAAAGCATTGTCCGTGTCCGGGGCTGTATCGGGAGTCTGCACATTTTCCAGCGTATCTGCAGCCGTACGCTCCGGCATTGTCAGGAATACGCAGCAGCCTGCAATGGAAATGATGACAACCAGGACTGACACTGTGATCAGCGGTTTCCTGTATGCGAGAATCCGTTTGATTCTTCCTTTGATATTATCCTCCCCGAAGGCAATCGGTGTCGGCAGTTTTCTTTTTTGATGTTTGCTTTTCCAGTCTTTGCCCGCGGCAAGTGCCAGCAGGGATTGGCTGTAATCTTCCTTTTTGTCCTCGCCGAGCCGTGCGAGAACTCTCTCATCGCAGGCTTTCTCTAATTCCCCCTGAAACAGACGGTACATAAACCACAAAAAAGGATTAAACCAGTGTATGCTGATTACCAGAAAGGACACCACTTTCCAGATGTGGTCAAGGCAGCGTATATGCATCCGTTCGTGCAACAGAATGTGCATTTTCTGCTGGTCTGTCAGACCGGGGACCAGGTAGATTCTGGGTCTGATGATTCCCACTACGCAGGGGGAAGAGACAGCGTCGGTCTCGTATACACCGCGGCATAACAGCATGGAAAAGCGCAGTTTGTACTGCAGCCGCGCATAGGAGAATGCTGCCCAGAGCCACAGCAGCGTCACACCGGCAAGCCATATACGCGAACCGATGAAGAGAAGTGACGCATATGTCGTTTTAGCCGGCTCGATGCTCCCGTTTTCGCGTGCGTAGTAATAGGCTATTTTGCCGCCGTCTGCATTGGCAGAGACAGGGCTTCCGGCTGCGACAGCCTGCTCGAATTCCGCACTCCCCTCCAGTGCGGTCTGATAGTCTCCGCTGTAAGCTTCCCCGGAAACGAGTGTGCGGTCGATCTGAGCTGTCAGGTTTGCGATATCGCGGATCTGGAACAGGCTTACTGCGGAGGAAAAATGAAACGGTATGACCAGCCGCAGCGCCACGAGTCCCCATAGCACCATGGAAATCCATCGTGGTGCCCGCGCGTAATTGACAAGTGCGCAGACCAGTATCACACCGCAGCCGACGGTTCCGTAAAAGCTTAGCTGCAGTACTGTCGCGAACAGTGATTCCAGTGTCATTCTGACACCTCCTCACTTCTGTGAGCCTTCTTTTTCCTGCTTTTGTCGATCAGGCGCTGTATCTCGTCTGCGTCCTCATCACTCAGCGTTTTTCCCTTTGTAAAAGTGGCAATAAAAGCGGGCAGGGAACCGCCGAAGGTGTCTGTGACAAACTGTTCGCTCTGCTTTTGATGGAACTTCTCTTTTGGCGTTAAGACAATCACAGTGCCGCTGTCATTTTGAAAAAGACCGCGCTGGCAGAGGCGCTTGAGCATTGTATAAGTCGTTGTGCGCTTCCAGCCAAACTGCGCTTCACAGATTTTGACCAGATCTCCTGTGCTGATGGGGGCGGATTGCCATATGATATCTGCAAAGCGCCCTTCCATCAAGCCTAATCTGTTTTCGTCCATTGTAAATCCCCCCTTTGAAAAGTGTTTGTTGGTAGTGAAATTCGTCTAATAATATTAGACAACTAGAGTCTAACACTGTTAGACGTATAAGTCAAGAGGAAGTTTGATGTTAGGAGGCAGGGCAAAGAAAAGCGATTAGACAGAAATTTAATGAAAAAGGAATGTAATTATGGTATAATTTCAGTCAGACAGATCAGTACCGGTTATAGTTCAACTGCCAATCAGCCTAAAAAATATGGAAAGCGGTGATATCTTAGAGGAGGAAAACTTTTCTGGCGGAGCTGGAAAATGTACAATCGGTATTATGACATTAAGAATTCATAACTGTTCCGGAAAAACTGCAAATTGTGAACGGTTCGGAAGTCTACATTTCAAAGGAAGAAGAGTATGATATTGTAGCGGACTTGAAGGGGCTGCTTCTGTGTCTGCATTGGACGGCTGAGGTTTTCAGGAGGTGTGTATGGCAAAGTTAAAATCAATTCTATTTGTGGCTGGATTACTGCTGTTAATTTTAGCGGCGGCGATGGGCTGTCTTTCTATTAAGTATTTGTCTGCTGTCCTCCCTGCTGACAGCTATGAGGACAAAGGTGTTTATACCTTTTCACCTTATCAAGTGCTGCCTGTCCAGGTGAAGAACACGGGTGCAAGCGGACGTGACCGCCGCATGAATCCTACCAAAACCGTATATATGGTCTACTATAAAGACACTGGCGGAAACGGCTATCAATGGAGAGAGCAGGCTTTTACGCGTGAGTCGGGCCAGAAGATCGTGGACACTGGAACTACAGTAGAGCGACGAGTTCTGGCAATCCCCGATAACCACTCCTATATCACTGTGGAGCCGGAACAGACCGCAGAGAGTTATACCGCCAAACTTTGGCGAAAGTACAGCACCATTCTTATTCTGGCGGGGGCTTATGTCCTGTTGTATGTGATAGCGTGGTGCGCGATAGGAAGCATGAAAAGGAGAATGGGGCAGATATGAAAGTGAAGATAGGGCGCCGGGTTTTTTCTTTATGCTGTGCAGCAATAGTTGTTTTGCTGCTGACTGGCTGTAATCCAACAGCAGGTGCTGCAGTATATGAAGTAATCTACCCATCTGGTTATAGCAGAGACTGCTATACTTATGATGAAAAAACTCCCATCGAGGGAAGTTCCTGTTATCTTCAGTGGAAAAAAGCAGATGATTACAAGGAAACCTATGACTGCGATATGCAGATTCTGGATGAAAATGGTTCTGTCTTATATGAATACCCTGATATGGGAAGCAGTACAATGCGTGGTATCCTGCAAAAAGCTGATATGATCTGGGTTTGTGCAGAAGAATGGACAGTTCCTCACTACAATGGCTATGTTGAAGGATGGCTGAAAGAAAGCAATCTGTTTCTGATCGATCTGAGTGACGGCGAAATCCTGTTTCAGGACAAAGCAGGAGAAAATGAATTTTATATCACATCAGATGAAACACGATGCTATTTCTACAGCCCTGGAAAAGAAGAAAGTGAGAGGATGTTTGGATTGATAAAGATGCCTGCGGAAAATGCGGTGATCTATTATCGGGATACTTCGGACTGGACACAGAAACATACTTTTTATACGTTTGATTATGTGGCGGAACCTGATATTGATACCAGTGGCGGAGCTGAGACCCGCATCAAATTTTATGCAGCTGAAAAACAGCTTAAAGTGGCATGGACATCTTATGAATCTGTCGGTGACGGGAACTGGGAGTACCTGGAGAAAACGGCTTATGAGATTCCACTTACTGAAAACGACCCTGAGTGAGCCAAAAGTGCAGACAAGGCGGCGCGGGCTATGGCGGACAGTTTTGTTTGGGATTGCCCAGCCTGCACCTTTCAAAGAAAAGTTATTTCAAAACAAATCACAGACTGGTCTGAGATCTTTTTTGTGTTCCTGCCTCTGCGGGGGAGGGAGCGAAAGAACGCGAAGGTGAATTGATATAAGAGGATGAGAGGAGAGGATTTGTAATGGCAAAAAGGAAACAGCCTGCCTGGGTTGGCAAACTGCGCAGACAGCTGAAGCGGGCCGGAGAGAAGGATCCGGATTTTTCCCGTTTTGGCGCTAGAAGTCACAAATATCAGCTGAAGCCGCCCGCCTCGGAGG
>CAMWXA010000215.1 GCA_947178035.1 uncultured Lachnospiraceae bacterium
ATCCATTATCGATGTAATACATATATTTTAACACATTCATCCATGCGAAAAAAGAGTTTATTTGCATTCGGCAAAAAAAGGAAATCCTCGGTAAATAATATCAATCCATCCTCACGGCAGACAGCTAGTGTCCATCCCGGTATCTGCGAAACTCCGGCATATTCAGAAGCTTTGTGACAAAAGTGAGAATAAAGAACAAAATCGCAGTATCAATTGGCAGCATAATAATGTTTTTGAGCACACGCGCAGGCAGGATCGCCATAAAAGCATTTCCGTTTAGTACGGCAATCCACAAGGTATTTAATCCGCAGTTTACGATTGCTTTTGTCAAAAATTCGGCAGTCAATATCCGCCATAGTTTAACGGGCTTTTTGTAAAGGACAAATCCATAGATGACACCGGCTATCATGACATTAAATGTATAGCCAAAGAAAAAAGCACCGCCGTCTGGTTTCAACAGATACTTTAGGATGTCGAGTACAGCGCCAAAGACTGCGCCGACCCAGGGGCCAAACAGGTATTCCACGACACGGTTTGGAAGCCCGGAAAAGCCGATGCGGATGTTTGGCGTGATGAAGATGGAAGTGGTGTAGTTGAGCACAACAGCCAGAGCTGCCATCAGACCGCACAGGACGAGATTGTGGGTGACTTTCAGCTCCTTCCATGAGTCTGAATAGAGTTTGGAATTCAGTTTCGTGATTTTTTGCATAAAAACAGCCTCCTTTATGCAGCAGCCAGAAACTACATAAAAGAGACTTTAAGAAATCAGAGCGCCTGCCCTGCAGTCTTAAACAGTCAGATATGTAGCAGCGGGATGCGAATCTCGTACCGCAAGACAAAAGGGAAACGTTTATCTTTTCGTCCCTGTGACAACTCCCTGTTCACAAGGCACTTAACGCACGTGATTCTACTCTGCATGAATAAAAAATGTATATGGTAACAATCGAACTATACAACAATCTATGGAATTTGTAAAGAGGAAATTTTCTATAGGAAACAACTTGCAATACGAACATTTGTGTGGTAAAATAAAATTGTTCAATGGAATATTGATATACGGGATGAGGAAGAGAAATGGAATCACTAATGAATTCACAATTATTTTTATCAATAGCGACTGTAGCTGGTATTGTGTTAATCGCGGCAGTGGGAGTGCTGCTCTGCCGGCAGTTTCGGATCAATGCAAGAAGAAGAGAGCGGGACATGATGGACGGCTTTGACTTTGAATACTATTGTGCGGATTTGCTGGCGGACAGCGGATTTATCAATGTGAAGGTCACGCGCAGGAGCGGGGATTACGGTGTCGACATTCTCGCAGAAAAAGATGGGGTGACGTATGCTATTCAGTGCAAGCGCTACTCCGGGCTCGTGGGGATTAAAGCAGTCCAGGAGGCCTATGCGGGCAGAGACTACTACGACAGAATGGTCGGCGCGGTGTTGACGAACCAGTATTTTACAAAGTCGGCAGTGCAGGCAGCGCGAAAGCTAAAAATTCTTTTGTGGGACAGAGACTATCTGCAGGAGATGGAAAAAAACTAGTGCGCATTTTGCGAAAATAAGAGGAGCTGAGTATGGATTCAGAGGAAGCATTATTGAAGAAGCGTTTGGGTGAGCTGGCAGATAAGGCTTACAATAATGGACAATATCTATTTACCGGTTTTTTATCAGCGGCAGAGCTCGACCTCTATTATCGGATGGAGCGGGAGCTCAGCTATGTGCCGGTTACGGTGTTCGGAGGAACGGCGGACTGCGAACGTGTGATGCTGCGTTTTGGAAGTGAGGAGCTTTGCGGATATGAGGAGACATTTCCGATTCAGTGCATCGAGATTTCACCGTTGGTTGAGAAGTTTGGCGAGGAGCTGGGACACAGGGATTATCTGGGGGCACTGATGAATCTTGGAATCGAGCGGGGGACGCTGGGGGATATTATTGTTATCGGAAAGCACGCCTTTCTGTTTTGCACAGAGAAGATGGCGCCTTATATCCTTGAAAATCTGGACAAAGTCAGGCATACCAATGTAAAATGCCGGATTGCACAAAAAGTGCCAGAGAGTACAATCACAAGACTGGAATGCAGAACCGTTCAGGTCAGTGCAGCGCGCGCTGACAGCATCATTGCAAAGGTATATAACCTGTCACGGAGTGAGAGCGTTGAACTTTTTCGGTCGAAAAAAGTTTTTGTAAACGGCAGGCTAAACGAGAATAACGGAGGGCAGTTAAAATCCGGAGACAAGGTGTCTGTGCGGGGATTTGGAAGATTCCAATTTGTGGAAATTTCAGGAGAGACGCGCAAGGGAAAGCTGAATGTGGCAGTTGATATTTCGTGTTGAGCAATATTGTTTTTTCGGGTAATTTGTACAATTCGATATTAATTTTGTACAAAGGTATCTTTTTAAGATTACCCCATTGATTTATTCTGGAATCGTGATAAGATAGCATTTCAAGAGGCAAAAGCATCGTTGGCATGCAGTTTGCGAAAAGACACAATCAGAGTGATTTACAAAATAAGAGGGGTATCATTATGGAAAAGCAGGCAGTTTACAGCATGACAGATGGAAGCCCGGCAAAGCTTCTTCTCAAATTCACGATTCCGATGCTAATCGGCAATCTGTTTCAGCAGTTTTATAACATGGTCGATTCCATTGTCGTAGGAAGATTCGTGGGGGCTAATGCTCTGGCATCCGTGGGCGCTACAGGATCGCTCAATTTTTTGTTCTTTGCCATGAGCTTTGGCATTTCTGCAGGTGTTGGCGTCGTGGTATCACAACATTTCGGCGCAGGCAGGATGGACATGGTGGAGAAAAGCATTATCAATGGCATGTATCTGCTGGCAGCAGTATCTGTCATGATGGGGCTAATCGGTATTATTTCGGCAAGGTGGGTGCTGATAGTACTGGATACACCAGAGATTATTCTCGATGATGCAGTGACATACATGCGTGTTTCGTGTGCGGGAATACTGGCAATTGCGGCATATAACGGCGTGGCGTCAGTGCTGCGTGCTCTGGGAGATTCCAAGACACCCCTGTATTTTATGGTGACTGCCTGTTTTATCAATATCGGGCTTGACTTGTTGTTTGTCATTGTGTTTGGATGGTCTGTATTTGGGGTAGCGCTTGCGACAGTCATTGCACAGCTTGTGGCGGCAGTCGGAGCATTTGCATATGCTTTGTGCAAGATTCCGTATTTTCACATTCAGAAAGAGAATCGTCCTGTGCGGAAAGACATCATGTCACGCTGCTTCCGGCTGGGACTGCCGATTGCGCTGCAGAACGCGCTGATTGCATTTTCATGCATTTTTTTGCAGAAGGTGGTCAATGGCTTTGGTGAGAGTGTGGTCGCAGCCAACACGGCACTTGGCCGGATCGAACAGCTTGTACAGCAGCCGTACAATTCACTTGGAGCGGCGCTCACTACATACACTGGGCAGAACATTGGAGCTGGAAAGATTGACAGGGTAAAACAAGGATATAAGGCTGGACTTCAGAGCGTTATCGTTTTTAGCATCGTTATGTTTATCCCATGTCAGCTGCTGGGAGAACAGATTGTGGGGGTGTTTGTGACCGAACCAGAGGTGATTGCAATCGGTGCAAAGGGACTTTCTATCACAAGCTTTTTCTACTTCTTTCTGGGAATGATCTATGTGGCAAGAAGCGTGCTGAATGGGGCAGGCGACGCTGCTTTCTCGATGATCAATGGATTGATGGAAGTGGTCGGACGTGTGGGATTTGCCCTTCCCCTGACGAAGATACCATTGATTGGTATGTGGGGTATTTTTTTGACCACGGGATTGACATGGGCACTTACCGGCATTGTAAGTATGGGGCGGTATTATAAAGGGAAATGGGAGTTTAAAGGAATATCATAGTTACATTTCAGCCTAGGCCTTTGCACTACGCTGCAAAGGCCGTGCGAAAACCTTGCGGCTGGCATGCATCAAGCCATCGCGAAGCGATTTTGCATGGCTTGATGCTTGTAACAAGAAGCCGAAGGCTGAACTGTTACATATCATAATGAATTTTGTGCAGACAGTGCTTTACTTGTCAGTAAAATGCGTGTAAAATATGGAGATGGGAGTTGCAGAAAGGGGCACCGATTGGGAGCTTTCCACATATATTAGGAAAGACATGGCAGAGTGAGTGGAAGCGGCCTGTGCGGATAACAGCGAAGATTCCTGGTGCCGGAACAAGGATGGCAGAGGAATATACGATTATGATTGAGAATACCATACAATATATGGGACCTCAATGAGGAAAGCGTCTGTATCAGAGCGGGCGGCATGCAGATACAGGTCTTTTGGGCTGGGGAATCATGCCTGTGCGTGTGAGGGCATAATCGGTGCGGCAGAGATAATGAGCAGGACCTGCACTGAAAATATTAGGCCAACTTCGAAAGAGACAGAATGGTTGGCGGAATGGAGATTAATATGAAAGTTGTTATTTTGGCAGGGGGAACAAGCACAGAACGTGATGTGTCGCTGGTTACAGGTTCCATGATTTATAATGCGCTCAGGAAAAAAGGGCATCAGGTGGTGCTTTTGGATCTATATCTTGGCTATGAGCAGGAGATGGATGATATTTTTGCCATAGAGAAAGACTGGAGCGAAAACTTTGGTACGATATCAGAGATCAATCCAGATATCAGCGCAGTGAAAGCACTCCGAAAGGACAATCCAGAATGTGCCATAGGACCAAACGTCATCAAAATATGCTCCCAGGCGGACATTGTCTTTCTGGCACTTCACGGGCAGAATGGCGAGGATGGAAAGATACAGGCGATGTTTGACCTTCTGGATATCAAATACACGGGCACTGATTATCTGTCCAGTGCGCTTGCCATGGATAAAACCATCTCAAAAGAACTTTTTCACAAATATAAGATACCTACGCCAAAAGGAATTACAATTTGCCGGAATGAGAGACAGATGATTGATGCGTGGAACATTTTTCCATGCATTGTCAAGGTAAATTGTGGCGGATCCAGTGTAGGGGTCTATCGGGCCGATGACAAGCAGCAGCTTGACGAGGAACTGGAAAAGGCATTTGCATTTGAGGACAGGGTCATTATCGAGCAATACATAGACGGACGAGAGTTCTCGATTGGGGTGATAGATGGAGAAGCGCTTCCTGTGATCGAGATTGCACCGAAGGTAGGCTTCTACGATTATAAAAACAAATATCAGGCAGGTACGACAGTGGAAACCTGTCCTGCAGAGCTTGATGCCAATCTGACAAGGGCGATGCAGTCCTGTGCGGAGACAGTCTACAGAGCACTTCGGCTAAAAACATATGCGCGGATGGATTTTCGCATGGATACGGAGTGGAAATTTTATTGTCTGGAGGCAAATACACTGCCAGGTATGACGCCGACATCGCTGTTACCACAGGAGGCGGCCGCCGTGGGAATGAGCTTTGAGGATTTGTGCCAGCGGATTATTGACAGCTCTATGGAGAAATATCAATAAAATTGGGATGATGATGGAGGGGCTGTCATGAAAAATATGACACTGCAAAAAATTGCGGAGGCAGTAAACGGAACGCTTTGTGCAGATATAGTGCCGTTTGATGTCGATGTGGCGACAACAGAAGCGGCGGGTGTCGTGCTTGATTCGCGCAAGATTGAGAAAAATTATATTTTTATTGCAACGCGCGGTGAGCGTGTGGATGGACACAGCTTTATTGACCAGGTATTTGATGCTGGCGCGATGGGTGTAATCTGTGAGAAGGCTCCAGAGAAGCCCAAAGGAGCATACATTCTCGTGGAGGACAGCTTTCAGGCGTTGAAAGCTGTGGCGGAGTATTACAGAAACCAGATTGACGTCAAAGTGGTAGGCATCACAGGAAGCGTTGGCAAGACCAGCACCAAGGAATTTGTGGCAAGTGTTTTGTCCAAGGGATTCCAGGTACTCAAGACAGAGGGAAATTTTAACAACGAAGTCGGGCTTCCGCTGACAGTTCTTCAAATACGGGATAATTGCGATATTGCAGTTTTGGAGATGGGAATCAGTGATTTTGGAGAGATGCATCGCCTGAGCAGGATTGCCAGACCAGATGTGTGCCTGATTACAAATATCGGACAGTGTCATCTGGAGAATCTTGGAACAAGGGATGGTATCCTCAAGGCCAAGACGGAAATCTTTGACTTTATGCAGGAAGGCGGTCAGATCTGCCTGAACGGTGATGATGATAAACTGATTACGATCAAGGAAGTTCGGGGAAACATTCCGATATTTTTTGGTGTTGGAAGTAGTAATGCGATCTATGCTGACAAGTATGAGAATAGGGGACTGGCTGGCAGCAAGGCGGAGATTCATATAAAGAGCAGTGACAGAACTGGCGGCGTGGAGACCGCCTTTGCGGCAGTGATACCGCTTCCTGGTGAGCATATGCTGTACAATGCGCTTGCCGCGACGGCGATCGGCGTGCTCTTTGGATTGTCGGCTGTGCAGATTCAGGAGGGAATCAGGGATGTGGAGGCTGTCGGCGGCAGAAGCCATGTAATTTGCACGGACAGACTGACTCTGATTGATGACTGCTACAATGCCAACCCGGTCTCCATGAAAGCGGCGATTGCACTTTTGGATAGAACTGATGTTTCAGATCTGGCGGAACATGCGGCGACGCAGGAGAATGTTCATAAAGTTGCGATTCTGGGGGATATGTTTGAACTCGGCGTTGACGAGGCGGCATTACACCGCGAAGTGGGCGTCTATGCGGCTGAGAAAAAGATCGATGTGTTGATTTGCGTCGGGGAATTGTGCAAAAATATGTATGACGGCGCAAAGAGTGTGGATAACACAGCGGCCGAGATATATTACTATGTGGATAAGGAAGCGTTGTTTGCCGATATTGCCGGCATTATCCGCGAGGGTGACATCGTTCTTGTCAAAGCGTCACATGGCATGCATTTTGAGGAAATTATAGCAAAGTTGTCATGAGATAGTGTGCAGATATGCCGATGAAGAGAATATATAAACCGGAAGCCTGCGAAACGAAAGGCTTCCGGTTTTCTTTTATATATTATCTTTGTTTTTATTGTACGTCTCCAGAATGATATTCTGCACATAGGGCGCAAGCTTCTTCTGCTGTTCTTTGGGAAGTTCTTTGATGAAAATTGGTTTGCCGTACTCAATAATAACATGTGCTTTTTTGATTCTTGGAAATTGATTTTCAAAGACAGCGGCGCTGTTGTTGATCGTCATGGGGACAATCGGGCAGCCTGCCTTTGAGGCAATCTTGAAGCTTCCCTCGTGAAAGGGGAGTAATGTCCCCTCATCCTTGTTTCTGGTTCCCTCGGGGAAGATGCAGACAGATGTTCCATTTTTCATCAGGTCGATGGCAGCGAGGA
>CAMWXA010000216.1 GCA_947178035.1 uncultured Lachnospiraceae bacterium
GTGAAGAATATGTATCTGTTTCTACAGCTTATGCTAAGAAAAATGCAATACCACAGGATTCACAAAGGTTGGAGAAGTGGAAAAATGATGATGCAATTAATATGGCAGCATAGAAAGTGTTGATTATGGGAAAAAAACAAGCAATACAAAGTGTATTACGTTTAGAAAGTATCGTGTTTGACAGAATTGAATTTAGAAGACAGGGATTTTCTTCTAAAAAAGATTTTGAAGTAGAAATAGAGTCTAATATTGCGCAGCGACAGGGAGCCGATAGCTATCGCGTTACATTGGTATTGAAAGGAAATAAACCAGAGGAATATGTTTTGGAAATTAGTTTGACGGGATATTTCTCGATTGAACCAGATGAGCCGATAAGCGAAAAGCTTAAAAACACGTTAGTTACCAAAAATGCGGTTGCTATTTTGATGCCATATTTAAGAAGTGAGGTTTCTCTTTTGACGGCACAGCCTGGTGTGGATTGCGTAGTTTTACCAGCTTTTAATGTTAATAAGATGCTCGCTGACAAATGAAATTATATACAAAAACTTTATTAAATGTGGAGAAAATATTTGCAGCACAAAAGAATGAACAAAAACTCGCAGTTCTTATAATAATTTTATAAGAACTGCGAGTTTTTGCATAGTTGCTATTTATTAGGCATATATTTGTGATATTACAGTTCATCTAACATGGCCTTTACAGCGCATAGAATGATATGTATGTCCCGTTCTGTACAGGACTCAAGTATGTGGGTAAGCTGCGTCCGCTCAGAATCGTGCTGAGGTTGTTCAGGGTAGAAAATGCAGTCGGCAGAGATATGTAATTCGTGTATCAGTCGATAAATTACAGAGTATTTGGGAATTTTCCCCTCATTTTCAATAGCGATAAGATAACGACAAGTGATTCCTGCTCGTTCGGAAAGCTGTTCTTGCGTCAGTCCGTAATCCAATCGTGCATTCTTGATTATAGAACCAAATTGAACATGTTCATCTCTCACTGATGATTCACCTCCTTCTGTTAATTGTATAAATAAAAGGAAAAAAATGGAATGAACTATTGTTTCAGTTTCGGTAAGAACAAAAATTGACAATCACCTGTAATGGTGTTAGAATGAAACATGATATTAAATGTAAAAGCACTATATTGATATGTAAAGGAATCAAAGAAGATGAAGGCAATTGTGACAGGAGCAACCGGTTTTATTGGATTGGCATTATGCAGGGAGCTGCTACAGAACGGATATGAAGTGGTAGCAGTGACTCGTATGGGGACCGGGAAAAGGGATAGGCTGTTGGATTTGCAGAAAAAGATCGGATCTGTGGACAAGTCTCTACAGGTTTTTGAAGTGCCTTTGGAAGAACTAAGCAATCTGCATACACGATATGATCTTCATGCTGATTTCTTTTTTCACTTAGCATGGAATGGTTCAGCTGGAGCTGCCAGAGAGGACTTTGATGTGCAATACGGCAATATTGCATTTACAGCCAATGCAATTCGGACAGCAAAGGCATGTGGGTGTAAAAAGGTGATAGGAGCAGGAAGCCAGGCGGAATATGGTGTAGTGGAGGGCATTGCGTTTGAGGAAAAGACAGTTCCCTCCCCTTTCATGATGTATGGTTCTACAAAGTTAGCTGCCTGCAAAATGGGCACTGTCTTGGCAAATCAGCTGCAAATTGGTTTTGTGTGGCCGCGAATTTATAGTGTATATGGTGTCGGGGAAAATCCGGGGACTCTTGTAAACTATGTGATGAATACATTGAAAAGAGGGGGGGTTCCAGAACTTTCGTCATGTGATAATATGTGGAATTTTCTATATATCACTGATTGCGCCCGTGCGCTTCGTATGCTTGCAGAGAACGAAAACATACAAGGGATTTGCCATGTGGCTTCGAAAGATACGAGACTGCTGAAAGAGTATGTGTTGGAAATGCGGGATCTGATTGCACCTTGTCTGAAACTGGGATTTGGTGTGAAACAAACAAATCCCAGACGGACATTTCAACTGCAGCCAGATGTTAGCAAGTTGGATCGGATTGGATTTCGGGCGGAAGTATCTTTTGCAGAGGGGATACAGATGAAAGCGGCAGAGGAATTATGCTGTTGAAGTTTCTAGACGATACCACTACTTCATCATCGAAAATTTACTTAGCATTGGTATGAAACATGCAGACTGCAATTTCAATTTATAGATGGATTAAGCACTAGAATTTGTTTGGGAATAGGCAGTCAGTGAGGAGAATATTATGTTTATATTGGGGATTTCAGCGCTATATCATGATTCGGCAGCAGCACTTATTAAGGATGGGGAAATTATTGCTGCAGCGCAGGAAGAACGTTTCACAAGAAAAAAGCATGATTTGTCAGTGCCTATAAATGCGATTGCTTATTGTTTGAAAGAAGCTGGGATTGACGTTGGGCAGTTAGATGCAGTAGCTTTTTATGATAATCCGATTCTGACAATGGAGCGTTTTCTGGACAATCTGGTATTTGCGGCAAAGACCGATGATACTGATGATCTAATGAAGTTTTCTTATGATTCTATTTTTGGAACAAAATTGTGGATACACAAGGAATTGGAGCAGGCATTAGGCGGATTGGGAAAGCTTGGAAAACTTCTTGTAGCAGAGCACCATATCTCGCATGCGGCATCGGCATTTTATCCATCGCCGTTTGAGGATGCGGCAGTTATTACAATGGATGGGGTAGGAGAATGGGCCACTACAACTATTGGGTACGGAAATAAAGAGGACTTGAAGATTTTGCGTCAGATTAATTACCCCCACTCTATAGGTCTGCTTTATAGTGCATTTACTTATTTCTGCGGTTTTAAGGTAAATTCAGGTGATTATAAGCTGATGGGACTCGCGCCGTATGGTAAACCAGTTTATTACGATTTAATAAAAGAAAGATTGATCAATATAAAGCCTGATGGTTCATATCGGTTAAATTTAGAGTATTTTGACTATCAGTATGGCAGGGCAATGACAAATGAAAAATTTGCGGAATTATTCGGCGGTGAAAGAAGATATCCAGAAAGTGCGATTACGAAAAGGGAGATGGATATGGCGGCTTCTGCTCAGAAAGTTGTGGAAGAGGTTTTGATTCTTACGGCGAAGACCGCGAAAGAGATTACGAGATCTAAAAATTTAGTCATGGCTGGAGGTGTTGCATTAAATTGTGTAGCAAATGGAAAGCTGTTAAAGGAAAAAATTTTTGATAATATCTGGATACAGCCAGCTGCCGGAGATGCGGGAGGAGCACTAGGATGTGCTTTTTATGCGTACTATCAATATTATGGAAAAAAACGAGTTATTGGGATAAGTGACAGTCAAAAGGGAAGTTATCTGGGACCAGCGTTTTCTGATGAAGAGATTGTAAAATTTTTGTCCCAAAATGAATATCCATATGAAAAGTTTGAATCAGCAGAAATGTTTTATCAAAAGATCTCTGCGCTGCTCCAGGATGAAAAGGTAATTGGATTGTGTCAGGGGCGTATGGAATATGGGCCGAGAGCTCTGGGAAACAGGAGTATTTTAGGAAATCCAAGATCTGAAAGCATGCAGTCTCAGATTAATCTGAAAATTAAGTATAGAGAATCTTTTCGTCCATTTGCGCCAAGTGTGCTGAAAGAGACAGTTTTGGATTATTTTGAATTGGATGGAGAGAGTCCATATATGCTTTTCTGCGCCAATGTGCAGGAACATCTTCGGAAAGAATTTAGTTTGGACAGTCTGCTGGATGCTTCGAATATGGACATGCTGCCCGTGGTCAATCAGGCTCGTTCAGAAATACCCGCAGTTACGCATGTAGATTATAGTGCACGTATTCAGACTGTGGATGAGGAACGCAATCCGGAATATTATAGAATTTTGAGGCAGCTGCAAAAGGATACGGGATACGCTGTGATTATCAATACTTCTTTTAACGTGCGTGGAGAACCAATTGTTTGCACTCCAGAGGATGCATATAGATGCTTTATGAGAACGGGAATGGATGTTTTGGTATTGAACCACATGATATTGTATAAGGAACAGCAGCCCGAATTTGTGGAGTGGGAGGATTGGAGGAAAAGCTATGAGCTTGATTAGTGAGCGTGAGCAGGTTTATTTTTTTAATTGGGCGAAAACTGCGGAAAGCCATATGGCTGAAGAGGATGATGGCAAAGAGAGTTATTTTGAAGAGCGGAAGAGTGGGAAAACATATCTGGTTGAATATATTTTCGATACACCACGCAACATGGATGAGATGATACAAAAGCTGCTCGGAGATCATTTGGATGAAAATCTCAGAAAAGTCTGTGAAGTTGCCGCATTAAAGGAAAGAAGTGTGCGGACTGGTAGGGAGGAAACAGAGAAACAGAGTATGACAGAAAATGGGAGCGAAGCAGAGTGCCAGATTCCAGAGTTTATTTACAATTTTTAGGGAGAGGGAGAAGATTGAGAATCGATGGATATTGATAGCTGGAATTTATATCGATGGATTAGAGATATAAGAGATAAGAAGGTAATCATATTTGGCTCTGATCATAGGGCTGAAAAGTTGTTTTGTAAGCTGGCCTTATTGGATATAAAAGTAGAGTATTTTGTTGATGATATTATAGAAAAGAGGCAATTGTGTGGATGTGATGTATGTAACTACTATGAGTTAATATATGAAGACTATAATAAAATTGGATTTGTCGTTATAAAACCAGAGGATTTGGAAAAATTATTTCACATAGGAGTGTGTACAAGCGAGAATGTGGATAATTGCTTATTGATGTTTAAACATAGTTGGATGAGAGGATTATATGCTGTGGATCCGTTATTGGGGTACAATGTATTTGGGGATGTAGAATATCCGGGTTTTGTGCTTTTTGGAGATCGAAATGCAAGATATACAATTGTGACACTTGGAGGCTCAACAACAGATGCTGTATATGGTGCAATTCACGGGATTAAATGTTGGTCAGAGTTTCTGATGGACAGATTAAAAGCAGAAGGTATGTCAGTACGGATATTATGTGGAGGAGTTGTGTCCCATAAATCTACTCAGGAATTACTGAAACTAATAAGGGATGTGATACCACTTCACCCAGATATGGTGATTGTCTATGATGGGTTTAACGACTTACTAGATACATGGAGAGGAAATCAGAATTTTATTTTTTTGCAATGTTATCAGAAAGAGTTATTTGCCGTAATAAGTCGAAGTAAGAACGCAGGAATGTCCCTGGGCGAATGTATATTTGGGATAGATTCTAAAATGGATGCTTATACGCAGTGGAAGAATTCTGTCAAGATGATGCATATGCTCTGTAACGGTTATGGCATTAAACATATATCTGTATTGCAGCCGACTTTTTATAATCAAGTCGGAAAACTGGGAGGAAAGTCAGATTTGGAGATTTGGGTGAATCACAGATTATCAAGTAAGTGCTGCAAGGATATAGAACATTTCTTTTCTCAAAAGGCTGATGATGAATGGACACCAAAGTGGCTAAAAGATTTTAGAACGATGTTTCAAGAGATAGATGGGGTTTTTTATGATTCCTGTCATTGTAATAATAAGGGGAATAAAATTATTGCTGATCGGATATATGAATTTGTGAGAGAAAGTATATTGTGGGAATGAGATGTGCTGACTGGGAGGCTTTATGAACTACGCGTTTAAGTTAAATGAAGCAGTTTTAAAACGTCCAATTGTTATTTACGGGGCTGGTGCATTAGGATTGGATTGTTTGATTGAACTTTTAAATTTAAATTTATATGTAACTTGCTTTTGTGATGCTTCTAAAGAAAAACAGAAAATTAGAATACTGAATAAGAGAATTATTCCGTTGGAAGAATTGTATGAGATGAGGGAAACGCACAATGTGATTGTGGCAGCGACTTCTTTTAGGGAAATTGGAAAGACGCTTGAGGAAAAAGGTATAAGACATTTGTTTTATTATAAAGATATTGCCCCAGTATCTCAAAGAACAGCTATGCAAGCATTATTTTTTATGAATGAAGAAGTTAAAAAGAGACCAGTGATTATTTATGGTACGGGGGAATTGGCAAAGGCTTGTCTGAATGAATTTTTGAATAATGGGGTGGATGTAGATGAATTCTGCAGTATCATTCCAGAAGAACAGGGGATAACTATTCAGGGAAAGAAAGTTATTTCACCAGAGGAATTGCAGTTGAGGGAAGATTGTAACATAGTGATTGCAGCCGAAGAGTATGAAGATGTATTCATAAAACTGAAGATAGAGCAATCTAGAATATTTTGTTATAGGGATATATATAAAGTTCATCTTATGTGAAAAGTCACAAAAAGGAACTGCTAACTTGTAATAAAGGATTAAAAATGTTCAGGTTGAAGAGATTGGCTTACACATTCCAGATAAAGAAAACCACTTCAAGTGCGCTATTTCAGAAGAATATTTACAACTTTTTAAACTTGTGAATGAAAATTTGGATATTATTCATGTCATGGAACAGTACATGAGGCTGTAAAGGATATTATTCATAAGGAAAAGTATGCAGGTATACATATTGGTGATTGGGCAGGCAATATAGATATTGAAGGTGTGGAGAATAATTTTATTGGTGGAAAGATTGTTTGCCACCATGGTTCTGAAAAACAAATTGGCACATGGGTACCAGTAATGTTTCCTGATGGAAGCTTAGTCCTGTGCTGTCAGAATTATGGAATGAAACATATTTGGGGGAATCTTATTTATCAGTCATGGCCTGAAATATGTTAGGGCAAAAAATATTTAAATGGTTTGAGTAATGATATCATAGACATACTCTGCAGAAAATGTATGCATATTTGGATTAGGCAAGTTGTGGAGGGATCATTTTTTCCAGGTATACTGGCATGAGGGTTTTGGAGTGACCATATTTTCAGATAATAGTCCTGAGTAACATGAAACGTATATAAATGGTATAAAATGCGTTAAACCATCTGAACATAGAAATTATAAAAAGCTGCTTGTCATAGTATTTGTCAAAAATGGCGACAGTATAGTTTTGTAGCTTAGTGGGATGGGTATAGATAATTGTATTTGCTTTAATGAGGTATTTGCCCAATATAATTTGTTAGAAGAGAGGTAATATGAACGAGTATTTTAAGACATTAAAAAAATTTAATACGATTGAAGTGACGTTGCAGATTGGATGTAGTTTGCAATGTAAATATTGTCCCCAGAAGTTGCTTCTTTTAAACTATAATAAGCAAGAAAGAACCAAATCAATGAGTTTTGAAGCATTTCAAAAATATACCGATAGTGTATTAGGGGGGGGGGGGAGGCTTATTTAGTGAATTGAAAAACACGTTGTTTATAAAAGTGTTT
>CAMWXA010000217.1 GCA_947178035.1 uncultured Lachnospiraceae bacterium
ATTCCGTCTCGTGGGCTCTGAGATCTTTATATGAGACAGTAGAATAAGTCCGTGGGACGGCGGTGTCCTTTTTACTATCGTCTGCTACGAAGAAGCCATGACAGAAGAACAATTCCTAGAAAATGGTCTTGATTTTACGGCGTATCGGTATATTTTAGCGACAAGCAACAAAACATATGTCCTTCATTATGCAAGTGATGTACAGTATGATCCAGAAAATGAAGAACAGAAAATTGCATACAGCAAAATGATGTCTGAAATTAAGGATATACAATTTGTAGTTGATAACGTATTTGAGAAGTAACTGCCAAAGAGCCGCTTACAATGAAAACCTTTATGCGTCAATTCCAATTTTGGCGCCTATTTTTGTCAAAGGATGATAGGAAAATACGAAAAGAAAACGCAAAATTCAGAGTGTGAATATCCAAAATAAGAATGACCTCCCTTAAAACGAATTTATGTACATGTATGATGTAAATTCATTTTAAGGGAGGTCTAAAATCACGATGAATTATTGAGAAATCAGGCTATGAAGTCTGCATAACAACAAATGACAGAAAATCGGCAGAAGTGATATTCAAAGTCAGGCAGCTGAAAAATTAATAGCACTTATCAGCCATAAGTAAGGCTAATATATGCGAAGCCTGTGAAAACTCACCTTTTTTAATCAGTTCTTCAAGTTCGTTTCTGGAATACAAATACACATGAAGAAATTCATCCTCATCCAGATTCTGTTGACTGTTAATCTTTTGACAGTTTTTTGCCACAAATATACTCATGTAATTATCTGCTAAGGTTGCATTAGCAGGAACTGTCAACATGTGTCTCCAATCGTTCGATCCATATCCGGTTTCCTCTAAAAGTTCCCGCTTTGCGGCAGTCAGAGTGTCTTCTAAGACATCATCATTGCGCTCTATACATCCGGCACAGAATTCCGTCGTTATCTGCTTTATCCCTTGTCTAAATTGTTTAACACAAATATAATGATCATCTTCAGTAATCGCAACAATGATAGCAAAGTTTTTACGTGAATAACTATAATAAGGACCGGATATTTTTCCGTTTGGCATTTTATAAGTACTTCTTCGAAAGTCGATCCATTCATCACGTACAATATGCTCGCAGTTTACTTCTTCCCACACAAGATTTTCAGTCGTTTCCACGTTATATGCTTCCTTTCATTTTCAATTTAATATGTTTGATTTGCAACGATTTGAATATAGGATATTGCCAATCTATAGCACTCATTTTCCTACAGTTCCTTACTTAACATTTTACAATTCCGCAGCCAGCATCAGACAAAAACATACCCAGCTTCTGTTAAAACATCCACTGCCCTGTAAAAGTCCTCACTCTTCACAAGAATATAATCTGTATTATAGGTTGAAACAGCGAATATTCCGATTTTGTTATCAGCCAATATCCCCGATAACTTTGACAGAATTCCAATCAGTGAAAAATCAAGTATCCCCTGTATGCGAAACCCCTTCCAGCCATCGTCCCGCTCTGTTGTATGCTGCGGAACGTCGCTGGTCAGACACACGAGTGAGATTTCCTCATCGGTTTTTCCTACAAAGAAAAAATCGGCCGTCAGATCAATATCCGCGGTTGACGCTATTTTGCAGACCGTCAGGTCATAATCCAGCTTTTTCAATTCCATGGATGCGTCTCACCACCTGTTTTTCAGTTTATTCTGCAGCCGGTACAAGGTATTCAGCGCGTCGAGCGGCGTCAGGTTCGGGATATCAATCTCCTTCAGCTCGTTTAATATGTCCTCGTCCTTGACCGTATCAAACAGCGACATCTGCCCTAAGTCCACATCGTCATAGTGTTTTGGCTTTTTCTTATCCCCTTTTGTGTCAACTGCAATACACTGCACTTTTGCAGTAATATCATTGTCACTCAGCTGCTCTGCAATCTCCTTGGCACGGTCGATAACCATATCCGGCACTCCTGCAAGCTTTGCAACCTGTATTCCATAGCTTCTGTCAGCGCCGCCCTTGATAATCTTTCTCAGGAATATGATATCATCGCCCTTCTCCTTGACGGCAATGCAATAATTGTTGACATTGTTCATCTTGCCTTCCAGCTCTGTCAGCTCATGATAATGCGTCGCAAACAGCGTCTTGGCACCGAGTATCTTCTTGTTGCTGATATGCTCGATGACAGCCCACGCGATGCTCAGCCCGTCAAATGTAGAAGTGCCGCGCCCAATCTCGTCAAGCACGAGCAGGCTTTTCGGCGTGGCATTGCGAAGAATATTTGCTACTTCATTCATCTCCACCATAAACGTACTCTGTCCGCTCGCCAGATCATCCGAAGCGCCAACTCTTGTAAAAATCCTGTCCACGATGCCGATGTCGGCGCTCCTGGCCGGCACAAAGCTTCCAAGCTGCGCCATCAGTACAATCAGTGCCGACTGGCGCATATACGTGGACTTTCCCGCCATATTGGGACCTGTGATCACCGCGATACAGTGATGGTTGTTGTCCAGAAAAGTGTCATTTGACACAAACATATCGTGGTCAATCATCTTTTCCACAACCGGGTGTCTGCCTTCTTTGATATCGATAACACCCTTGTCATTCAATGCAGGTCTGACATAGTGATTCTGTTCTGCGACAACGGAAAGAGATGCAAACACATCAAGCCTTGCCACCGCCTTTGCCGTCTTCTGAATGCGCTCTAACTGCGTCGCGATGTCGTCCCGGATTTTGCAGAACAGATCATACTCCAGCACATTGAGCTTGTCCTCCGCGTTCAGGATTGTGTCCTCCAACTCCTTCAATCTCGCTGTCGTGTAGCGCTCTGCATTGACAAGCGTCTGTTTTCTCACATAATCATCGGGCACAAGATTTTTAAAAGAATTTGTGACCTCAAAATAATAGCCAAATACCTTATTATATTTTATCTTAAGATTCTTGATGCCTGTCCGCTCCCGGTCCTCCTCCTCGAGCTGCGCAAGCCAGTTTTTCCCGTCTGTCTTTGCTTTTCTCAAATGGTCAATATCTGCATCGAAGCCTTCTTTGATGATGCCTCCCTCGCGAATCAGGAGCGGAGGCTCCTCACAAATCGAATTTTTAATCAGCTCAAAGAAGTATTCCAGTCCGTAAATCTGCTCTTCAATCTCGCGCAAAAGCTTGGCGTCGAAGTCGTTCAGAACCGTTTTGATATGCGGAAGCATCTCCATGGAATTTGCAAATGAAATCAAGTCCCTTGGATTGGCGGACTTGTAGCTTACACGCCCAAGCAGGCGTTCCATGTCATAAATTGGATTTAAATATTCTCTGATCTCGTCTCTTGAAACTGTATTTTTGCTAAGCTGCTCAATCGTGTCAAGTCTGTCGTTGATGTCCTCCATATTGACAAGCGGCTGCTCGATATCTGTCCGAAGCTGTCTGGCTCCCATCGCCGTCTTGGTCTTGTCAAGCACCCACAACAGCGAACCGCGCTTCTGTTTTTCACGGAGGGTTTCTGTCAGTTCGAGATTGCGCCTCGTAGAGCTGTCAAGAAGCATAAAACGGCTTGCCAGATAGGGTGTAATATGCGTGATGTGCGAGAGCTGCGTCTTCTGCGTCTCCAGCAGATACTGCATCAGCACACCGGAGGCAATCAGACCTGACGGAAAATCCTCCAATCCAAGTCCTGTAAGTGTCGTCACCTTAAAATGCTCCATCAGGCATTTCCGGCAGCCATCCTCGTCAAAATACCATGGCTCTAACGGATAGATTACCATTTTCAGACGGTTTTTGAGGTCATCCGCATCGATTCCGCTCATCAGCAGCGCATCATTGCATATGATTTCGGTCGGCATATATTTGTAGAGCTCGTCCATCAGCTTGGAAAGCCCTTCGACTTCTGTCATGTAAAAATCGCCCGTCGTCACATCGGCGACGGCAATCCCCATTTTGTTTGGAAACTGTGCGATACACATGATATAGTTGTTTTTCGAGTCCTCCAGCGCCTGCACACTCAGATTGGTGCCCGGTGTGACGATGCGTACTACTTCCCTTTTTACCAGCCCTTTTGCAAGCTTGGGGTCCTCCACCTGCTCACAGATGGCAACCTTGTATCCCTTGGAGACAAGCCTGCTCAGATAGCCGTCCACTGCATGATACGGGATTCCGCACATCGGCGCCCGCTCCTCAAGTCCACAGTCCTTCCCGGTCAATGTCAGCTCCAGCTCTTTGGACACAAGCTTTGCGTCCTCAAAAAACATCTCATAAAAATCACCGAGTCTGTAGAACAGAATGCAGTCGCCATACTGCTTCTTCGTCTCCACGTACTGCTGCATCATCGGTGTCATTCCAGCCATATATAAACCTCATCTTTCTGTATTTTCATCCTTTGGATTTATCTTTCCTGCATCAATTTACCTTTCACATTTTATCATATTCGCATCAAAAATTAAAGCAAATCTTATGAAGAAATAAGCATCCGCTTGTCAGACATCACGCTTTTTGGTATATTATAAGAATATCAATACGAATGGAGTGATCGAAATGGCTCATGCGCATGTTCTCAGCCTATTGGGAGAATAGGCTGAACAGACATATTCTCCTTTTTTTAATTAGCGAAACTACTTTAAGAAAGCGAGAATACAAATGAATCTTAAAAATAATATAATGAAATATCGAAGTATCCATCAAATAGCGTATCCGGTTCTGCTAAATTACCTGTTGTCCAGTGTATTTGAACTGCTGGACAAGGCAATTGTCGGACATTACTCCGTGCAGGGATTTGCGGTTGTGGGCGCTGCCGCTTCTTTCACGTTCGCCGTGACAGGTGCACTGGGGATTTTATCGGCAGCTTTCAACATTGCTGCTGCGGAAGAAAAAGGCAGAAAGAACGAGAAGGGATTTGAGACCGCCTTTCTCGTAAGTAAACTTTTCGCCCTTCTGACTGGCATCTGTTTCTTCGTCCTAAGCCTTCTGTGCGGACGCATTTTCTTTCAGAAAGTGTACGGCATTCAGGGCGATGACCTGTCAGAATTGCTGTCCTATTTCTACCCGGCATCGTTTACCGTCGTCCAGAATATGCTGACTTTTCAATATTCTGCGTACTTCCGAAACTGTCTGAACACCAAAATAACGCTGTACAGCACCATTGTCTCGACAGGAATCAATCTGTTTTTTGATTTTTCACTCGTATATGGTTTTTTCGGACTGCCGCAGCTTGGAACCGCAGGCGCAGCATGGGGAAGCGTAATTGGACTGGCAGCAGGACTGCTTGTTTATCAGCTTGCATATTGGAAAAGACATTCCGCACAGTATGCTTGTGACATTGTGACATTTTTCCATTCCAAAAAACGGATACCAGAAACCACTTTGTTGGCAGCGAAATCTGTGACAGGAAAAATCCTGCGCTTATACCCATCGCTATTCGGACAGGAACTGCTGGAAAGTACGATCTTTGCATGTGTCATATCGGCTGTCATTGCAAGGCTTGGCACAGAGCAGATGGCAGTATACAGTCTGCTTGATACGGTCGGAAGCATGATCGGACTCCCTGTATATGCTTACGCAGCAGCCACACAGACGTATGCGCTGCAAAGCCATTCCGCCAGGGAAATGTCTGCTGTCAAAGAATATCTGAAATGCGGGATACAGCTGACTTTCAGCATAATCGCTATGCTGTGTGTGCTTTGTGGCATTTTTAACAAACTATTGCTGCATTTGATTGTCGATGATCTGCACATTATTAGGGAAGCCCAAAAATTGCTGCTGCCAGTCTTCCTGCTCCAGCTTGTGAAAATACCTTATCAGATTCATATGAGCTGTCTGCAGGGCATCGGCAGGGAAAAATTCGTGCTGCTCTGTACTGCCATCGGGACGATCTGTGCAAGCGGTAGCGTCATCATTGCAGGACATATCGCTGGCCTGACCGGACTTTACATTGTCATGGTCATGGAACTTGTAATACTTGGGATTTGTTATTCCATTTCGTTAAGAACTGTAAATAACTAACATCACCAGATTACGCAGGATATGTCTTCGAGTGTAAAACTGTAAAAAGAACCCACTGGCTGAATACAGTCAATGGGTTCTTCCTATTGAAAACAAATATCTAAGCCGATATTCTCTCCTACACAACCGCCTCCACGATCGTCTTACCGCCGGCCTGAATTTCTTTCACGCCGATTTCTTTCTTCTGGTTAAAATTAAAGCTGAGCATATATCCCTTATCTTTATTATAATATTCAAGATATTCCAGAAGCTGCTTCTCACCCCGTTCATTATACTCACTTCCATGCCAGATTTTCAGCTCCACGATAAACTGCTCGCCTAGGTAATCCACAATCACATCTGTGCGCCTTGCATCCCTCGTCTGTGCCTCTATATAATAGTTGCCGGTCCCATTTATAATGGGTTTTAAGTACAGCAGGAAAAATTTCCGACCGTATTTTTCGATGAAATATTCCTCTTTTTCACTGCTGATCTCATGAAAGTATTCAACAAATTTTTTCAGAACCAGATCCATATCAAGCCTGCCGTTTTTGATAAAACCAATCCTGTCACTGTCGCCTTTCAGGTACACCTCGCTTTTGCCGGCTTCCTCGGTCATAAATAAATTTAGTAAATACATCTCAAAAATGCGGTTTGCAATCGCCACCTGTCCGTTTCTTTCCGTCAGAAACCCAAACATCAGCCCCATGCTGACTGCCTTCTCATCAGGGCTAAATGGTATTTTCATTCCCTGATAAATGATATTTTCCAGCATGGTTCTCAGTTCTTCATATAAGTCTAACTGCCGCACCATACTTTCAAACAGCGGTGTGCTCTTCTTAAGCATATTTTTTACGGCCTCTGCCACACCGTCCTTGGTCCATGCCTTTTGAGAACTTTCAAAATTTTCCTGTCCTGATAAGTCCTCATCAATATATTTGCAGATTGTCGATACCAGCACCGGATACCCTGACGTATAGGCGTAGATTTCTTCTGCAACAGTATGGATATCCATTCTGGTCTGGTTGTCTGCCTCATATTCCCCCAGCATTGCCGCAATTTGTTCTGCTGAAAAACTCATGTTGATCTTAAAATCAGCCGCAATATTCCACGGACTGTTGTACTGATGTTCCGACTCAGGACGCAGCTTTAATTTGAGATTCTTGATGCTGTAAACGCCTGCAAGAATGACAGAGTGAAAAATCGGCATCTTATCCCGCTTTAAGTAATATCCCCTCAGCTGTGCCAGAAAGTCAACAAAAACCTGATTGTTGGACGCACTGTCAACCTCGTCGATCATGAGCACGATTGGCCGTATGCTGTTTTTGCACATTCTGCTCAGACGCATAAAC